>CAKTTM010000148.1 GCA_934615145.1 uncultured Clostridia bacterium
CTCATAGACCTTGTAGGGGGTGAAGGCGGGCAGATTGTGCTCGGGGTACATGGCGGGATCGGCCGCGGCTTCCAGCGCGCGCAGGCCGCAGATGTAGATGGACTGGTGATGGCCGTGCTGCGTTCTGACAAAGTTAAAGGGCAGCAGCACCACCTGGGGCCTGTACAGGCGCAGGTAATAGGTCATGCGCTCGGTGACGAAGTCAAAGTCCCACTTCTCCTGGGTCTCTTCCCACATCTTGGAGAAGCCAAAGTCTTTAGACGGCGAGTCAAAGTCTTCGCGCACATAGTCCACCGAGGTGGCCAGCACATCCATCGAGCGGCCCAGCTCCTCTGTGCGCAACACGCCCATGGCGTCGTAGTGCTCAGGACCGATGGCGTTCTGTCCGCCCTGGCCGCGGGTAATGGTGACCAGGTGGGTGGATGTGCCCTTGCCCAGCGCCAGCGCCGCCAGCAGGGCGGAGTTCTCGTCGTCCGGGTGCGCGGCAGTGTTCATGTAGGAGGACAGCGTGGTCAGCGGACGGACGACCTTGATCAGATCGATCAGCCCGGCGTCGGGATCCTGCTCCAGCGCCACATTGACCGCCAGCGCAGAGCCTGTGACAAGCATCAGACAAAGCATCAATGACAATAAGCGTTTCACGGGGTTCTCCTCTCGAAATTCATGTGGGTCAGCCTAAGGGGAGCGGCGTGAAACAAAGCCTCCTTTCTATCATCAGAATTGGTATTAGGGTGCATTCAATACAGCGCGGCCCCGCGCGGGATTTTTTCTGTTCAGTTGTTGGTGTGTATCAGTCGTGTAGCAGTTGGTCGATGTCTGCTCTGAGTTGCGTTTGGGCGGCGGCCAGGTGCTGGCGCAGCGCGGCGGAGGCGGGCGCCTGCGCGGCGCGCTGGGCGATCATCCTGTCCATCTCCTGGATGGCGGGCCCGCCGGTGATGCCGCGGATGGACACGAAGTACTGCGGATCCAGCGCCCGGCGCAGATCCTCGGGGCTGAGTGCGATCTGGCGGCCCAGCGCCTCCTGCGCCATGGCGGCCAGGGCCTCGGACGTGATGTCCTGCGCGTCCGGCGGCAGGGCGCTTAAGTGCCGCACCAGGCGGGCGGTCAGGCCGTGGCTCTCGCGAAAGCTAAGGCCAAAGTCGCGCACCAGGGTGTCGGCAAGCTCCGTGGCGGTGATGAAGGCGGCGCCGGCGCGCTGCCTCAAGTGCTCGGTGTTGACCTGCAGTGTGGCGTAGTTGACCCGCAGCAGGTCCATCACCTTGATCAGGTCCTCACAGGCGCGGTAGAGCGTGGGCTGCAGATCCTCCTCGGAATCCACCATGTCGGTCAGCGGCGTGTTGTGCAGCATCTGGTAGACCGTCATCGCCCCGCCCAGCGCGCGCGAGGCGATGGGCCGCGCGTGTTCCAGGCTTGAAGGGTTGCGCTTTTGCGGCATGATCGACGAGGTCTGCACATAGGGGTCGGCCAAGCGGAAGGCCCCAAACTCCACCGTGCAAAAGTCCAGCGTGTCCTTGAGCAGGCGCGAGAGCGTCACCGACAGGCTGCCAAGGGCGCCGGCAGCCGCGGTCAGATAGTCTGCCCCCGCGATGCAGTCGTAGCTGTTTTCCACCAGGCCCTCAAAGCCCATCACGCGGGCGGGGTACTGGCGGTCGATGGGAAAGCCGGTGGTGGTGATGGCGGCAGCGCCCAGGGGCGACAGATTGGCCTCGTGATAGGCGGCCTGGGCGCGGACAGCGTCGCGCTGTAGGGCATCATAGGCGGCCAGTATGTAGTGGCCAAGCGTGGTGGGCTGGGCTGGCTGGGTATGGGTGTATGCCGGCATCAGCTGGGCGCGATGCTCATTGGCAAAGGCCAGCAGCACCTCCAGCAGCTGCTCAAGTGCCTCCAGCAGGCTCAGCAGATGCTGGCGCACGCCGATGCGGTACTCGGCCAGGCCCAAGTCATTGCGGCTGCGCGCGGTGTGCAGGCGGCCGGCCAGCTCTTTGCCCACCTTGTCGCCCAGATCCTGCTCGATCATGAAGAAGAGATCCTCATAGCGGGGGTCATAGGGGCGCTGGGCATAGTCCTCGTGCTTTAAGCTGTCCAGGCCCTTCAAAATGCTGCGCGCCTCATCGCGGCTCAGCAGGCCCTGGCGCATCAGCATCAGCGCATGCGCGCGGGAGAGATCGATGAAGGTATGGAAATAATAGTCCCGCTGACAGCTGTAGACGGGGCTGAGCACGCTGCGCGCGAAGGCGGGCGAGGGGAAGCGCAGGCCCTCCTGCTGCTCGACCTGCTGCCTTAAAGTGTTCAAATCTTTCATGTCGCCTCCACTTGATAGAGCCTGGCCGCGTTGGCGTAGAAGATGGCGTCCACCTCCGCGTCGCTGAAGCCCAGCTCCACACAGTCGCGCAGCTGGCTGTCCAGGTAGGCGCTGACGATGCCGCGGGGAAAGTTCATCGCGTCGGTGCCAAACAGCACACGCTCCACGCCGATGGTCTGCTTGCACTTCAAAAACATGTCGCGCACCGTCAGCGGGTAGGGCATGAAGCGCATCCACTGGTTGCTGCCCGAGGTATCGATGTAGACATTGGGGCAGGCCCAGGCCAGGAAGAGCGCCTCCTGGGGGAAGCCGCAGCCAAAGTGCGGCACGATGAAGGGGATGCGCGGGAAGGCCTTGGCGGCGTCATGGATGCTCATGGGGCTGATGTTGGTGCTGTGCGCGATGCCGCCTGGGCCGCCCAGGATGCCAAAGTGTATCAGGATGGGCAGGCCGTAATGCTCGGCCACTTCATAGAAGGGGTAGAGCGACTTGTCGCTCAGCGGCACATCCACCAACGGCGCAAAGGCCTTGAAGCCCCTGAGGCCCAGATGCTCGATGGCATATTCCAGCTGCCGTGGCGCGTCGGGCGCCGTGATGTCATGGTAGGCCAGGCCGATGAAGCGCTCTGGCGCCATCCTCACGATGCGGCCCATGGCCTCATTGCCGCTGGCGGTGAGGAAGACCATGCGCTCCACGCCCTTTTGATCCATGTCGGCCAGCCACTGCCGGGCGATCTGCTCGATGTCTGCAAGCGGCGGCTCCGGCGTGGGAAAGCGCCAGGCGCGGCGCCAGTTGTCGCGCAGCTGGGCGGATTTCTCCGCCACCAGGGCCGCGCGGGCTTCACCATAGACCGAGGCGTAGCTTGGCACGATGGGGTGGCCCGCCACCTCAAAATGGGCGTGTGAATCGATGATGCGCATGCTCTCTCCTATGCCTTCATACCGGACAGGTTGATGCCCTCGATGATCTGCCGCTGGAAGATGATAAACACGATCAGCACCGGCAGTGTGCCAAGGGTGGCCGCCGTCATGATGCGCTCCCACTCGGGGTTGTTCTCCGTGGTGAACATGGCCAGGCCCACCGGCAGGGTGACCAGGTGCGGCTTGCTGACGATGATGACCGGCCAGAGGAAGGCGTTCCAGTTGCCCAGGAAGGTAAAGATGGCCAGTGCTGAGACCGCCGGCAGCACCAGCGGGGTGGCGATGCGGGAGAAGATGCCAAACTCATTGAGCCCGTCGATGCGCGCGGCCTCCAGCAGTTCATCGGGCACGCCTTCAAAGAATTGCTTCATCATGAAGATGCCAAAGGCGGTGATAAGCCCTGGGAACATGATGGACCAGTAGGTGTTGAGCCAGCCCAGCTGCGAGCTCATCAGGTACCAGGGGATGATCAGCATCTCGGTGGGCACCATGAGGGTGGAGAGTATTAGCACGAAGATGAAGGCCTTGCCGCGAAACTGCATCTTACTGAGTGTATAGCCCACCAGGGAGTCAAAGAAGAGCACGGAGATGACGACCACCGTGGCAATGCCAAAGGAGTTGGCAAACCAGCGCACAAAGTCGGTGCGCATGAAGACAAAGCTGTAGTTGGCGGTGGTGGCGGGGTTGGGGATCATGGAAAAGCTGTAGACATCGGCCCCGGTCTTGAGCGAGGTCAGCACCATCCAGACAAAGGGAAAGACCATGGCCACAGCGCCGATGGACAGCAGCACATACAGCGGGATTTGGCCGATCCAGCGTTTCTTATTGCTCATGGCTTAATACTCCACTTTCTTGGTCACCAGCTTCATCTGGATCAATGAAATGATCAGGATGATGGCAAAGAGCAAGACAGTCATCGCGCTGGCGTAGCCCATGTCAAAGGACTTGAAGGCCTTCTGATAGATATAGAGCACCGTCGACAGCGTGGCATTGAGCGGACCCCCGGTGCCGCCTGGCGATATGGCAAAGACCTGGGTGAAGACCTGCAGGGTCTGTATGCCTGCCATGACGGACAGATAGACCAGGGTAGAGTTGAGCAGCGGGATGGTGATGTGGCGGAAGGTGCTCCACTTGCTGGCGCCATCGATGCTGGCCGCCTCGTAGAAGGTGCGGGGTATCTGCTTGAGGCCGGCTAAAAAGATGATGATCTGAAAGCCCAGGCCCTGCCAGATGATATTGCTGGCAATGACCGGCAGCGCCTGCTTGGTCGAGTTCATGAAGGGCTGGGCCGGTATGCCCACGGCGCCCAGGATATTGTTGATCAGCCCCCCGGACTTCATGAACATCCACTTCCAGACGGCTGCCACCGCCACCACCGAGGTGATGTAGGGGATAAAGTAGAGCGTGCGGAAGAAGCCGGAGCCCTTGTCAATGGCGTTCATCATCAGCGCGATGGACAGGCTCAAAGCAAGCCCTATGGGCATGCAAATCAGGATGTACATGAAGGTGTTGCCCAGCGCCTTGTGCAGCGTCTTGTCTGTCAGCATGCGCTCAAAGTTGGCCAGGCCCACAAAGGGCTTCTCTTTGGAGAAGATGTCCCACTCCAGCAGGGAGATATGGAAGGAGGAGAAGACCGGGTAGATCCTGATCCACAGGAAAAACATCATGGGAATGGCCAGGAAAGCATAGGCCCAGATCGCCTGGCGCCTCCTTAAGGGTGACATGCGTGCCATGGGATCCTCCTGACTGGGGGGGCGGGGCGGGGACCTGAGGCCCCCCCCCC
>CAKTTM010000149.1 GCA_934615145.1 uncultured Clostridia bacterium
TGGAAGGCGTCAGTGGCGTGGGCTACAACGAGCTGGTGGAGATCAGGCAGAAGAACGGCGAGAAGCGCCGCGGCAAGGTGCTGGAACTGTCCGGCGACCGCGCGCTGGTGCAGCTGTTTGAGGCCTCGGCGGGGCTGGAGATCGCCAGCTCCACCGCGGTCTTCCTGGGCCGCAGCATCGAGCTGTCGGTGTCGGGGGACATGCTGGGCCGGGTGTTTGACGGCATGGGCGATCCCAGGGACGAGGGCCCGGCCATCATCGCCGAAAAGCGCCTGGACATCAACGGCGAACCGCTCAACCCTGCCGCGCGCGACTATCCCAGTGAGTTCATCCAGACGGGCATCTCGGTCATCGACGGGCTCAATACCCTGGTGCGCGGGCAGAAGCTGCCTGTGTTCTCGGGCGCGGGCCTGCCGCATGCGCAGCTGGCCACGCAGATCGCGAGACAAGCCAGGGTGCTGGGCACGGATGCCAATTTCGCGGTCGTCTTTGCCGCCATCGGCATCACCTTTGAAGAGGCCAACTACTTTATCACCGACTTTCAGCGCACGGGCGCCATCGAGCGCGCGGTGCTGTTTATGAACCTGGCGGACGAGCCGGCGGTCGAACGCATCGCCACACCGCGCATGGCGCTGACGGCGGCGGAATACCTGGCATATGAAAAGGGCATGCATGTGCTGGTGATACTGACCGACATGACCAACTACGCCGAGGCCCTGCGCGAGGTATCGGCCGCGCGCAAGGAAGTACCGGGCCGCCGCGGCTATCCGGGCTATCTGTATACCGACCTGGCCAGCCTTTACGAGCGGGCCGGGCGCATCAAGGGCAAGCCGGGCAGCATCACGCAGATACCGATACTGACCATGCCAGAGGACGACAAGACCCACCCCATCCCGGATCTGACGGGCTATATCACTGAGGGACAGATCATATTGAGCCGCGAGCTCAACCGCAAGGGCATCGTGCCGCCGATCGACGCCATGCCCAGCCTCAGCCGCTTGAAGGACAAGGGCATTGGCGAGGGCAAGACGAGGAAAGACCACGCGGCCACGATGAACCAGCTGTTCGCCGCCTATTCAAGGGGCAAGGACGCCAAGGAGCTGGCGGTCATCCTGGGCGAAGCGTCGCTGAGCGACCTGGACAAGAAGTTCGCTGCCTTTGCCGACGCCTTTGAAAAGCAGTATGTGTCGCAGGGCTATGAGACCAACCGCTCGATCGAGCAGACGCTGAACCTGGGCTGGGACCTGCTCAAGATGCTGCCCAGGGGCGAGCTCAAGCGCATCCGCGACGAGATGGTCGATGAGTTCCTGCCGCTGGAGAAGCAGGAGGAGCAGGGCTGATGGCCATCCTGCGGGTGAACCCCACGCGCATGGAGCTGACGACCATGAAGCGCAGGCTGGTAACGGCCAGGCGCGGTCACAAGCTGCTTAAGGACAAGCGCGATGAGATGGTGCGGCAGTTCATGCAGCGCATCCGGGAGAACCACAAGCTAAGACGCCAGGTAGAGCGCGAGCTAGGCGCGGCCTTTGGCTCCTTTGCCATCGCGCGGGCGATGATGGAGCCGGGCAGCCTCAATCAGGCGCTGATGTATCCGGCCAGGCAGGCCAATATCCAGGTAGGCCAGCAGAGCATCCTGTCGGTGAAGGTGCCAAAGATTGCGGTCGACGAGGAGAGCCTGAAGGCCTCGTCCATCCCCTATGGCCTGGCGGAGACCAGCAGCCAGCTGGACGGCGCGATCGCGGCGATGGCGGAGGTGCTGCCGCAGCTGATTAGATTGGCAGAGGTGGAGAAGACCTGCAGCATGCTGGCCGACGAGATACAGAAAACCCGGCGGCGGGTCAACGCGCTGGAACATGTGATGATTCCTAATTTTGAGGAGACGATACGCTTTATCACGATGAAGCTGGACGAGAATGAGCGCAGTACCTTGACGAGGCTGATGAAGGTCAAGGAAATGATACAGGACAGGACATAGGGGGCCGAGCCCGCCGCCGCCTGTGGCGGATGAAGGCGGGCGGCAGCCCAGTGAAGCAAGGAGTCTTCCAGCGAGCACCGCGAGCACAGAAGACGACTATGCTGAACTGAGGGTCACCTGAGCCACAGAGCGGGCAAGCGCATAGCGCGCAGCACGCGACATGGCGAAGGTGAGGCACGGATTGTTTGATAACCTTACGCCAACCAAACAATCTCACGCAAGCCTGCAAAGAGAGCGAAGTGATTCTTTGCGGCAGGCTCCAATCCCTTATAAAAGCGCACACAAGAAAGCCAATAAGCATCCCCCGCAGGCACTTACCCCGCGGGGGATATCTTTAGCTTGTTCTCTCTACGCTATTGCGTAACATACGGCGCTATCGGCTCCCCCTCACTGCCATCAGGCAAATCAGACTGTATCAATGAGGACAGGTAAGGCGCCTGATTAGGGCTATAGTCTATCGCCGCCGAATAGCGATGGCCCTTGGCATCGCTAAGCTCGGCATTGATCCAGACGGACAAATCCCAGCCGCCATCCTTGCGCTGAAAGGCATTGAGGATGCCCCGGTCCACTGACAGCAGGCTCAGATCCAAGCCCGCAAGGTCAATCAGCTGCTGCACCTCCTGTCGCAGATTGTCCTGATTCTCCCCCAGGGAGCGCAGGATATCGCCCAGCATGGCGCGTGACTCTGCATCCACATCCCCGCTTAGCCGCTGCAGTGCCTGCAGCCTTGCATTCGGGTCGTCCAGCTCCTTCAGGCCAACAAAGGCCTGCTCATATCGGGCGTAATTGGTGTAGGCACCGTCCCAGGTGCGCAGCCGCTCATCCATGTCCAGGGTGAGCTCATAGGCCCTGAAGGGGGCGCCGGTGGCGTCCAGCCTTTGGGCCTCCTCATCCTTGGGCAGCATGCGCAGCGACCAGTAGGGCTGGAGGCGCCCCTGAGAATTCCAGTAGACTTTCTCAATCATCATTGGTGGTGGTTCCTCCATGGCGATGCCTGCCAGGCGGCCGATCATCTCCCGCCCCATGGCCGTGATCCTATCTCTGTCAGCAACACTGCCCTGCCCCAGATCCCTGCGGGCGCGCTGCATGAGTTCATCGTATCTGGCCAGCCAGGGCTCGGCCCCCTCATGGGCGATGCCGATGATGCGATTGCTCAGGATGTCGGTGGTGAAGGTGTAGAGCTTACCAGTGCTCATCTCGACGGTGCTGATGTGATGCCCGGATACAAAGAACTCCCAGTCACGCTGGCAGGTATAGGACTGCGCGTTGATGACGGAGTATTGCCCCGCCTTGTCATCGTTCATCAGCACCTGTATGAGGGCCAGGCTCTTTTCAAGCGCCATCTGCGGGTCACCTTCCAGGCCGCTGGCCGCCTGTCGGCACAGCCCATCGCGCAGATCCTGATACTCCTGGGGCGTCAGGAACTGTTTGTTGATCTGCCTGGCCTGTTCCAGCACATGGATGGTCATCAGATGGCGCATATTGCCCAGCAGCTCGGCCCTGTTGCCCTGCTTGTCGGTGAAGACAGCCTCGATGCTCAGCGGGCCGATGCGATCAAAGACTTCCTGAGCAGGGATATAGATGGTGGGCTGCTTGAGGTTGCCAAGCATGCCATTGATCAGCCTCTGCTCGGCCAGGTCGGCGGACTGAAAGCGCTCGATCAGCAGCTGGCCGGAAAGCTCATCGACATAGAGGCTGGGCGAAAGATTGATAGACCTGACTGAGACCGGGGCGTCCGTGCTGGTGATGTTGGCGGCAGGGTATTCGCTCAGCGCCCCCTCCCCCACCGGGTGCAAGAGCATACGCCAATCCAGCGGCAGCAGGCCTGTCTCGCCCCCTGGCTGCGCTTGGGGGGTGGGGTTTGGAGCGGCAAACTCAAATAGCGGGGTGACCATCACGGCATCCAAGGGCTGGCTCTGCGTGGGCAGCAGGGTGGCGACTGGCGTGGGCGGGATGGTCACTATGGCCTCCTCCTGAGGCGCCGGGCTGGCCATCGCCCAAGGCAGCTCCGTCGCCACTTCCACCGTCTGCGCCGGCCGGTCAAACACCTCCGCCAGCGTTTCCTGCGATACCGCCTCCCCCATGCTGCCCGCGATGGCCTGCTGGGTCAGCAGCGAGGGCAGCAGCAGCAGGGCGGCCAGGCACAGCGCGCCTGCCAGGAGCAGCATCATGGATCTGATTTGTTTTTTCATGGGGATCCCTCCTTCCTTGATGATGCAAGGATAGCCGGGCGATGTATGCGCGCGGTCAGGCAGATGTCACAGGCTTGTAAAGATCAGGCTGACCTGGGTACCTTTATTTTCCTCGCTCTCGATCTCAAGCCTGGCGCCGTGCAGCTGCGCGATGCGCCGGCACAGCGACAGCCCCAGGCCCGCGCCCAGCTGCGAGCGGGCGCGGGAGCTGTCCACCATATAGAAGGTGGCCTGCACATGGGGCAGATGCTGCGCCGGTATGCCGCAGCCCTCGTCGCGCACGCTAAAGCCCTCCTCCCCCGCCGCCAGCCAGACCTGGCCGCCCTGGGGGGAAAACTTGATGGCGTTGCTGAGCAGGTTGACGATCAGGGTCACCATCAGGTCGCTGTCGCAGGGCCAACGCTGACCCTGCTCATTGACATGCAGCAGTACGCCCCGCTCGTGCACCTGGCCTGCCACAGCCTCCACCGCCTGGGCGAACAGAGCCTCCGCCTCGCAGGGCTGCAGGTCCAACTTCTCCGAGCCCTCCAGGCGCGAGAGGCGCAGCAGCTTGTGCGCCATGCGCTCCAGCCGCTCCCCCTGGCCCTGTATACTCTGCAGGGCCTGCTGGCGCTGGGCTTCGCTCAGGCTGCCGCGCTGCAGCAGGTCGGCGTAGCCGATGATGCTGGTCATGGGCGTCTTCATTTCGTGGGCCATGTCGGCGATGAATTGCTTCTGCTGCGCGTCCTGGGCGGTCAGGCGCTGGATATGGATAGAGTACACT
>CAKTTM010000150.1 GCA_934615145.1 uncultured Clostridia bacterium
AACCAGTGACCTCCACGATGTCAACGTGGCACTCTAGCCAACTGAGCTATAGTCCCAAGGCACGGGCTATATATTAGCATGGGCGGAGCAGGAATGCAAGTGCGAATTTGGGGAGATTGGAGCAAGGCGGAGCGTGGGGATGCGCCGAGAAAATGTGGATGGTGGGCGTCGTGAAAGGCCAGGACAAAACCAGGGGGAAAGGAGTAAGAATACTTATAACGGAAAGCCAGCGCAGTGGCTCTGTCGCGTCAAAGCGCGAAAGGGTGGTACGAGAAGGCTAAGTAAGGTTCACAAGCTTAGGGGTCATGATGGTCATTGATCCTGGGTGCAGATGAGGCCCAAAAGACGGGCGCGCCGGGGCATTCCCGGCGCGCCATAGTTTTAACTCGATAAGCCTTACTGGGCGGAGACGGCGGTCAGCTTGAGGGTCATATCCTGCAGCAGCTGGGCGTTCTGCGTCATGCCGTCCAGGTAGAGGCCGTTGTCAGAGAAGGGGCGGTTGGCCTTGTTGTCGCGGTCGTAGTTGGCAACGATGCGCACATTGAGCACGCGGTCGGTCTGGCCGGCCAGCGGGATCACCTCGCCAAACTTGTAGGTGGTGGACACATCGTTGAGGTCGGCAGCGGTGACCGCCATGGCGTCATCGCGCAGGAAGAGCAGCTCGTTGGTGACGACGGTGGCCGGGTCATTCATCATATAGGTGACGGTCAGGGTATCCTGAAGGACATTGAGCTTTATCATGCCGATGTAGTAGGCATCCTGGGTGATGATGGGCCACTGGGTCTCGCCATCCTGGCTGAGGTCCAGGGGCGTGAAGCGATCGGCGAAGGTGGCCAGCTCCTGGGGCTTCAAGTCCTTGACATAGGGGCCGAAGTTGAGGGCGATCAGGCCATAGCGATAGCCTTCCGGGCCGTACTCGACGCTGTCCAGCCGCTTGCCGCACAGATCGCAGACACGGTACTTGATGCCGGGCTCGGTGAGGCTGGGCTTGCGCAGGGCGTACCACATCTTGCTGGGGACATGCTTGAGGCGGGCGATCTCGCGCTTTTCCACCACATTGTCCACTGAGCAGGTGCGGGTCTCCTCGCCCTTCTCATCGCAGCTGGGCGCCTTGGTCTGTGTCCAGGGGCCAAACTTGTGGCCAGCGGCGGGGATGGCGCGCTTTTCCACCACATTGTCAACAGGGCAGGTACGCTGCTCCTCGCCGGCGGCGGTGCAGGTAGCAGCCTTTGTCTGTGTCCAGGCGCCAAACTTATGACCCAAGGCGGGCAGGGTTTCCTTCTCGACATAGTTGTCAACCGGGCAAGTGCGCTGGCGCTCGCCAGCGGCGGTGCAAGTGGCGGCCTTGGTCTCCGTCCAGGCACCAAACTTGTGGCCCAGCTTTGGCAGCAGCTGTGTCTTCACATCCCCGCAGCGGCTGCAGGTCTGTGTCTGCGCGCCGTCGGTGGTGCAGGTAGCGGCAATGGAAGTGACCCAGGGGCCATAGTTATGCCCCAGCTCGTTGACCGGGCGGGTCTCCTTGTCGCCGCAGCGCAGGCAGGTGCGGGTCTCCACGCCCTTCTCGGTGCAGGTGGGGGCAGTGGTCAGCGCCCATTCGCCCCAGCTATGGCCCAGGGCGGCTATATCCTTCTTGACTGGATCCTCAGTGGCACAGACCTTACAGGTACGAATTTCGTACCCTGCCGTTGTACAGGTTGCGGCAACGCGTGTGGAGTAATCACCCCAAGTATGGGGCTTTTGAGCGATGGTATGATCCTCTCTGGCACCGCAGAGTTTGCAGAAACGATGCTCTAGACCGTCCTTGGTGCAGGTGGAATCATAGTCCAGAATGTAGGCAGCAAAATCATGTCCAGGCGTAGGACATGTCTGCGGAGTATACTGATAACCTGACGCATGCGCCTCCACATGCGGCATCATCGCAAACGCCATCATCACCATCAGCATCAGGGCAAGCACCCGGATTCCAGTCCTTCTCATCCCTTTTTCCCCTTTCATCTATCAGATCAAAGATACTTGATTGTCTGGACTATGGCCTCGTCAGTTCCGACTAATTATAGCCAAAGGGCGCGCGCGGGTCAATCGCGGGAGGCCTTGGCAGCGCGCCTTCAAGCAGTTTTTACAATGCGGCGTCAGCCTTAAAGTCATCCAGCATCCGCGCGAAATCGCGGTAGCGGGCCATGACGCTCAGGTGGTCATAGAAGCCATCGGCGTCAAAGAGTATGCTGTCCATGCCGGCATTGGTGGCGGCATTCAGGTCAATGGGCCGGTCGCCCACCATGACGCAGTCCTCAGGCTTCAGCCCATGCTTGTCCAGCAGATGCAGCAAGGCATCAGGCTCCGGCTTATGGGGGAAGCCATCCTCCGCCGTGACGGCGTCGGTGAACAGCGGCCACAGGCCCTTGAGCTCAAGGCCCACGACGCTGGTGCGGTCGCGATGGGTGTAGAGATAGTTCTTGCCGCCCTGGCGGATGACCTCGCGCAGCATGTCGCCGGCGCCAGGGTAGGGCAGCAGGCCGTCTGGCCCCTCATCCTCGGCGTGCTCGATGTAGGAGGCCATAAGCTCCTTTTCCAGCCGCCCCTCCTCAAAATGGCGGGCGGCGGTTCCCAGGCCAATCTTGACCAGGCTGAGTACCTTCTCATCCGAAACACCTATCCCCCGGGCCCTCAGGCCTTTTTGAAAGGCCCGGACCACGCGGGGATAGGTGTCATAGAGTGTGCCGTCAAAATCCCAAAACCAGTGCCTGTAGCGGGATAGCCTCATCAAGCCAGTGTCTTGGCGGGCAGCTCGCTGGTGCAGTGGGGGCAGCGGGTGGCCTCGTCAGCCACCGCCTCGGTGCAGAAGGGGCAGGTGCGCACGACGGGCGCGGGGGCGGCCTCTTCCTTCTTGCGCAGGTTGCTGATCAGCTTGACAAACAGGAAGATGCACAGCGCCATCAGGAAGAAGTCGATGACGGTCTGGATGAACATGCCGTAGTTGAGCGTGGCCACACCGGCCTCCTTGGCCGCATCAACCGTGGTGATGGCGGTGCCTTCCGGCGCCTTGCCCAGCAGCACGAACAGGCCCGACACATTGGTGCCGCCGGTCAGCAGGCTCAAGATAGGCATGAAGATGTCATTGACCAGGCTGGTCACGATCTTGCCAAAGGCGGCACCGATGATGACACCAACGGCCATGTCCATGACATTGCCCTTGAGGGCGAAGGCTTTGAACTCGTCGAAGAATTTTTTCATGGTAGCTTGTAGCTCCTTTAGTAATGTGATACAGCCGAATCATATCATAGCCCTGAATGGATTTCAATCAGGCTGGGGCGAAATATCATCACTGGGGAAAACAAGCCGCAGGCTGAGCGCCGTGACCCGCTCATCTTCGGCCACAAAGTAGAGCGTCTGGCTTTGCGGCGCGCTGTCCGGCAGCGGCGCGTAGGCCTGCACCTGGGTATAGGGCGGGGCGTCAGCCTGCTCGCGCAGATGCTGCTCCACCAGGGCGATGGCGGCGCCCTCCGGTGCCTGCAGCATGCGCTCGCCTGCCTCAGCTGGGCCGCTGATCCGCTCGGTGCCCAGCTGCTGCTTGTCCGCGTCCAGCCAGCTGACCAGGACCTCCTCCAGCAGAGGTATCCTCAGATAATCTATATCAGCCTTCAAAGTCAGCTGGCGTTTGCGCCCGTCGAGGTCGGGCAGGGGCACCGAATTCTCTGTCCGCTGGCTGCTGCTGCCGCGCAGCTGCGGGTCCAGCAGCAGGCCGGGAGCGTCCTGCGCGTAGACCTGCCCCTGCTGATCGCGGTAGAGCATCAGCAGCTTGGCCATCAGCGGCTCGCCGTCCGGGCGCTGGTAATAGCGCAGGCTGCCTGTCAGGGTGACGATGATGTCCTCGCGCTTGTCGCCCGACTGTCAATTGACATGGGTGCTGACATCGCTCAGCAGGCCGCGGCCCTTGCCCGGCTCCAGCCTGACGCCGCTGCCCTCTGGGCCATCGATGTCCACCCAGAGCGTGTCCTGCTCATCCTGGGGCAGGCCCTGCTCACTTTCACTTAGCGTCATCAGGCTCAGCCGCAGGCCCACCAGGCTGTCCTGTGTGCTGTCCTGCGGCGCAGGCCGGGCCAGCGTGCAGCCGCCCAGCAGCAGCGCGAGCATCAGCAATGATGCCGAGATCAAAAGGCCTTTAAGCATCGCTTTCATCCTCCTCATCCAGTTTGCCGTCAAAGGTGAACAAGTCGCCCACATCGCAGGCCAGGTGATAACAGATCCGGTTGATGGTGCTCAGCCGCAGGCCCTTGGCCTTGCCCGAGCGCAGGATGGACATGTTGGCCTCGGTCAGGCCCACCAGGGCGCAGAGCTCCTTGGCGGTCATGCCCCGCGCTTTGAGCAGTTCATCCAGCTTACAGATGATCATCTGTCCACCTCATACGAAGAGCTCATTCTCGTCCTTGAGCCGCCTGCCCTCCTGCACCACCTGCGCCAGGGCCAGGGTGACCGCGCTGAGCAGCAGCTGCGCCAGCGGCAGATCGAAGGCGAAGTTGGCGCGCCGCAGGGCCTGAGCGCTCAGAAAGGCCAGCAGGTTGAGCAAGATTGCGCTGAGCACGCTGACCAATAGCGCCGTCCAAGCGCGCCGCGACAGCAGCTGCGCCTGAGACTGGGCGAGCTTGGAAAAGCGCTCCTGCGCCATGCTCTGTATCAGGCCCTGGGCAGCGTCCAGCATCCACAGCAGCGCCAGTGAAGGCAGCAGCCTCAGCAGCAGCTCCGCCCCCAGCCACAGCCAGCGCGGGTTGGCCTGCGCCGGGCTTTGGGCCATATCGCCATCCAGCATATAGGGCTGGGCCATGACATCCATCACGCCGGCATCACCCGGAGGCGGCAGCGACTGCCATTGATGGATGCTCTGCGCCGCGGCAGCCCCCATGCCCAGCAC
>CAKTTM010000151.1 GCA_934615145.1 uncultured Clostridia bacterium
TGCATGCTGGTCAGGTATCTGGCCTCGTCGACCAGGCCCTTCATGTGGCTGATGCCCTGATCCAGGCGGCTGTTGATGATGCTGAAAACGGCGATGATCATCAGCAATATGGTGACCAGCAGCAGGCTTGATACCTGCACATAGCGCAGGCGGTAGAGGCGGTTAGCCTTGGCCATCTTGTATCCCTCCAAACAGCGGCAGCGAGGCGAGCCTTGCGGCGCGGCTGATGAGCCAGCCCATGGCGAACAATACTAGGCACATGACGGCATAGAGCACGGCGTTTGGCATCTGCAGCCACTTGTCCAGCGCGAACTCGATGCCGATGATCAGCGCGATGCCAAGCAGGTAAAGCCCGGCCGTGATCAGCCTGCCCCTGCCCAGCCCGCGCAGATAGTAGAGCAGCAAAGCGGCCAGCCCCAGCGCCGAGAATAGCTGATGCACCTTGACAAAGCCCCAGCGCAGGGTGTCGGCGCGCAGGCTGTCGCAGAGTATCTGGCTGAGCAGCAGCAGCATCAGCGCGCGCTGCCACAGCGCGCCCTCACGGCCGGGGCGCCGGCTGAGCAGCAGGATCAGCAGCGCGAAAAGCGCCTCCAGCATGAAGACAGCCCAATACCACTCGCCCCACTGATTGCTCACTGCCAGCGGGAAGAACTGAAAGTGCGGCTGCGCCACATAGGCGCCCTGGCCAAAGGCCACAAAGTACTCGCCCAGGCGCGCGATGAATAGAAAGACCAGCGCCGCGGGCGTCATCATATCCAGCCAGTGATGTACGGTGCGCCCGCCGCCGCGGGCCAGCAGCCAGCCCGCCAGCAGCAGCCCCAGCACCGCGCCGCCAAAGGCCATCTCCCCAGGCGGGGGCAATAGCAGGCGCCCCCAGCCATACATGGGCAGCAGGTGGTCAAACCGCGCTAAGAAGTAAAACAGCCTCGCTCCCACCAAGCTACAAAGCAGCGCCAGGCCCAGCGCGCGCAGCGCCGCGCCAAGGCCATGGCCCGCCTTGCGCCAGGCAAACAGCAGGCAGCCGCCGCCCATCAGCAGGGCGGCCAGCAGACTTAGACCATAGGCTGTGTCAGGATGCAAAAGGGATCACTCTCCCGCCGGCTGCCAGGCCGAGGCAAAGTAGATGATGTCACTGATGGGGCGCATGGTGGGCTCCAGGTGAGCGTTGACAAAGGCCTCATTGAACATCAGCATGGTGGAGTTGCCGCCGTCCAGGTTGTAGGCGCTGTGCACGCCCTGGTCAAAGACCACGCGGCTGAACTGATCCAGCGTCATGCCCTGGCTGCGGCCGCTGGGGCCAGAGCAGGCGACCACCACATACTCAAGGCTGCCTGGCGCCACCTGGGCGATGGCCATGCGCTGGCGGCCCTTGTTAGCGGCGTTGTCATGATCGACATAGCGCTGGACGCGCTGGCCATCCACCACCAGGGCGGGGCCAAAGTTAAAGGAGTTGACGATGGCCATGTCCTTGTAGGGCAGTATGCTGTCCTTGTCGGCCTTGAGCGCGATGTGAAAGTCCCCGGCCTCGTCGATCAGCAGCACATCGCGCTGCCCGCGGGGCAGATCGCGGTAGAGCTGGCCATGGCGGATCAGGTAACCATCGTTGATGTAGGAGAAATAGTCGCCATTGATGGCCATGACGGCGCTGACGCGCTTGTACATGGCCATGCCGCTGGTGGTGCGGCCGGAATCCCAGCCGCCGGCGGAGGTGGTGCGCAGCTGGCTGGGGTGCTCAATCTTGACGCGGCCCACCCAGTAGTCGGTGTTGTGGGCGCGGTCTTGCGAAATGGTGACGTTGATGGAAGGGTCCTGATAATTCAACTCGTCCAAAAAGCCCGCGGGGTCAGGCGGCAGCCCGCCCGACTCATCCAGGGGCAGCGCCTGCACGGCGGCCAGCGCCACCGACTGCCACAGCATCAGCATCAGCGCTATCAATATCAAAGCCCGCGTTGCCTTGCGCATCCGGTATCCTCCACTGCTGTGATTCCCTTCAAGTGTACCCAGGCCAGCAGGCCTTGTCAACCAGGGTAAATCCTTCACGAGCCTGTGGATTTGTAGTGTTTGAGCCCCAGATGCCACAGCCATCTGGCCGGCAGGGCGATCAGCAAACCCAGCAGCGGCGCCAGGCGGTAAAACAAGCCCGTCTCCCTGCCCAAGAGGTAGAGCAGCGGATAAGACTGAAACAGCGCCAGCGGCACGATGTAGGTGAAAAAGCGCAGCGCCTGCCTGCCGTAGATAGAGAAGGGATAGCGGCCAAACTCGCGCCCGCCGTCGGTGAATATGTTCATGAACTCCAGGCCCTCCAGGGTAAAGAAGCTCAGCGCCGCGTAGATCACGAAAAGACAGAAGAAGATCAGCGCGCCGCAGCCAATCATCAGCAAAAGGAGCACGACTTTATCCCCCGTCCAGTGGATGCCGCTGGTGGGCAGCGCATAGAGCAGCACCAGCAGGGCCTGCAGCAGGCGGCCCAGACGGTTCCACTCCATCTGCTGGGCCAGCACCTGATAGACCAGGCCGCGGGGCCGCACCAGCGCGCGGTCAAACTCGCCATTGGAGATCATGCGGGGAAAGAGGTCAAAGCCCCGGCCAAAGATCTCCGCCAGGGCAAAGGCCATGGACACCACCGCAAAGCAGAGCAGCACCTGCTCAAAGCTGAAGCCCTCCACCTGCGGGAAGCGCCTGAACATGGCCCATATCCCCAGCAGCATGGCAAAGGACATCAGAAACTGCCCCAGCACCATCAGCCAGAAGCTCAGTGGGTACTGCATCTGGCGCTTTAAGTGCATCAGCATGTACTTCATGTATAGCCGCATCTCAGCCCCCCTGCACCACCACGCGCCGGAGCGCGCGATGCATCAAGACATGCCCCAGGGCGCTGAGCGCCACCAGCCAGAAGCATTGAAGCATGAGGCCCTGCCAGGCGGCCTGCCCCCAGATATGCCCGGAGTAGAGCCGCAGGGGCAGGTTCTGCAGCGCGGCAAAGGGCAGCAGCTGCACGATCTGCTGGATGCCCGCGGGGAAGAAGGGCAGGGGGATGATGGCGCCGGCCAGCAGATCGACCAAGGGCTGAGCCAAAGTACGGATGCCGGCGATGGACAGCGTGCGGATGCCGGAGGTATAGATCACCATGAGCAGCGCCGTGGCGATGCCCAGGCTCATCGCGGTGGACAGCGCAAAGGCCAGCAGGTGCCAGAGGCTTTGCGGCAGCGGCAGGCGAAAGGGCGCGGGCAGGAAAAAGGCCACCAGCAGGGTGGGCGCGCAGCGCAGCAAGGCGCGCGCCAGGCGGTTGGCGCTGGACTGCGCGAACCAGCGCCAGTAGAGATCGACGGGCCGGGCCAGGTCGTAGGCGATGTCGCCGCTGCTCAGGGCGTCTACGATGTCCCCATCCACAAACCAGGTCATGTACAGCGCCAGAAAGGCCTGCTGCAGCCAGACATAGGCAGCCAGCTGCTCAAGCGACATGGGAAAGGCCGCCGCGTCCGCCCGATAAAAGGCCTGGTAGCCCAGCAGCAGCAAGAAACCCCAGGCAAACTGCGTCACCAGACCCGCGAAGGCGGCGGCGCGGTACTGCAGGCTGCCGATGAAGCGCATGCGAAAGACCGCAAGGTAGGCCTTCATATATGAAACTCCCGGTACAGCCCGGCCACCAGCTCCTCGGCGCTTTGATCCTGCACGGAGATGTCCAGCAGCTCAGACTGCGCGCTCAGGCTGCCGATGGCCTGCGACAGGCTGCACAGCGCGGGATCCAGCGTCAGCACCAGGCGGCCGGGCGCGCTTGACACCAGCCGCATGCCGGGCTGAAGGCCGGGCTCCTCGCCGGCGTAGAGGAAGGTCAGCGTCTTGTGCCCGCCCGCGCGCTGCTTGAGCTGCGCCAGGCTGCCGTCGAGCAGTATCTGCCCCTTGCCGATCAAGATGATGCGCTGCGCCAGGGCCTCGATGTCCTGCATGTCGTGGGTGGTGAGGATGACGGTGGTGCCGTGCTCCTGGCTCTGGCGGCGGATGAACTGCCGCACGGCCAGCTTGCTCACCGCGTCCAGGCCAATGGTCGGCTCATCCAGAAAGAGGATGCGCGGCCCGTGCAGCAGGGAAGCCGCCAGCTCGCAGCGCATGCGCTGTCCCAGGCTCAGGCTGCGCGCGGGCGTGCGCAATATCTGCTCAAGGTCGAGAAGCGCGCTCAGCTCCTCCAGCCGCCTTGCGTAGTCCGGCTTGTCCACGCGGTAGATATCGCGTATCAGCTCAAAGCTGTCGATCACAGGTACATCCCACCACAGCTGGCTGCGCTGGCCAAAGACGGCGCCGATATGCCGCACATGGGCCTTGCGCTCTAACCAGGGCACGCGCCCATCGATCAGGCAGCTGCCGCTGTCTGGCCGCAGCACGCCGCACATGATCTTGATGGTGGTGGATTTACCCGCGCCGTTGGGCCCGATATAGCCCACCACCTGGCCTTCCGGCACGGTGAAGCTGACATCCCGCAGGGCCTCGATATGCTCATACTCCCGGCTGAAAAGCGCCCTGGCCGCCGCGCCAAAGCCAGCGCCCCGGCGCATCACGCGAAAGCGCTTGTGGATGCCATCAAGCTGTATCATGACTGTCCTCCCAGCAGGGAACTCAGGTTGTCACTCTAAACTTCCCAGTGGAGTTTGTCAATGAATACAATCGCGCAAGGAAGAGTCCTTCTCGCGTATTGTTCTCAGCTAATGAGCACTTCAGCTAATCAACGACATGTCCAATGATCCATAGAAGATCGGCCATGTCTACTTCTCCCTGTCCATCAGCGTTAGCGTTCTCCATCGACTTGCACGGTGTTCCGGAGACAAGAAAGTCAACCACGCTGGCTATATCTAGAATATCGACCTTGCCATCTGCGTTCGCATCACCCTTGACGGAAGGCGCAGGAGTGC
>CAKTTM010000152.1 GCA_934615145.1 uncultured Clostridia bacterium
GTGACACCCACCGTCTCCACCTTGGAGACCGCTTCCTGAAGGGCGGGGCCATCCAGGGAGGTGGTGGTCTCCAGCGCCTTGATGGCGGTGATGTAGGCATCATAGCCCAGCGCCGACACCGCGGGGATGATGTCGGGCTGGCCGATGTCCACCAGGTACTTCTTGAAGCCCTCGATGAAGGCCTTGGCTTCGTCGTTGGCCGGCTCCGCCTCGTCAAAGAAGGTGGACAGCACGACGCCCTCGGCATCCTTGCCGGCGTTGTCGATGATGGTGCTGTTCTCCCAGGTGTCGCCGGCCGCGATGACGGCGGTGATACCCAGCTCACGCGCCTGCTTGATCAGCAGCGGGGCGGTGGCGATGGAGGAGGGGGCAAAGATGACATCGGGGGCCGCGGCCTTGATGTTGGTGAGGATGGCCTTGAAGTCGGTCTGTCCGGTTTGGAACTGCTCCTCAGAGACGATCTCGCCGCCCAGGCCCTTGAAGGCGTTGAGGAAGAAGGCGCCCAGGCCGCTGGAGTAGTCGTCGCCCAGCTGGGTGACAACGGCCGCCTTCTTGTAGCCCTTGTCAAAGGCATAGGTGGCCATCACCGTGCCCTGGAAAGGATCCAGGAAGCAGACGCGGAAATAATAGTCGTTGCCCAGCGTCACCTGCGGGTTGGTGGCGGAGGCGGCGATGGCGGGCACCTGCGCCTCGGCAAAGATCTCGCCGGCTGCGATCGACACGCCCGAGCCATAGCTGCCCAGCACGATCTTGGCGCCGGCCGCGATCAGGGTATTGGCGGCGGAGACGGCCTCCGTCTTGTCGGACTTGTTGTCGGCTTCGACCAATCTTACGGCATAGAGTTTGTCACCCACCTTCACCGTGGGGTAGATGCTGTTGGCATAGCGCATGCCATAGACTTCCTGCAGGCCGCCGCCGCCGTTCTCGCCCGTCTGGGGCTCGAAGACGCCGATGACGATCTCGCCGTCAATGGGCGTGACCTCAGCGACTGCCAGGATGGGGAGGAGCAGGGCCAGAGCGATAACCAGCGCGAGTATCTTCTTCATGGTGGGTCCCTCCTATGTGAGTTTGGCAGTATTCTATCCCTTCACGGATAAATATGCAAGTGGCAGGGTGATAAAATACATATTTGGCACCTTAGCGCGCCTTTTCCTTGTCCTGCTGCAGGAAGGTGAGGCCCGGCCCCCGCGCGTAGCAAAACAGGTACTGCTGGATGATGCCGGCCACGCCTTCATACTCCGCCAGCGGGAAATCACCGCCATAGGCGCGGTCGATCACCCGGTCGATCCAGACATCGCGGGGGAAGGCGCCCACGCGGTGAAAGCCAAAGAGCATGGCGCAATTGGCCACCTTGACGCCGGCACCGGGCAGCTGCATGAGGGCTACCTGCAGCGCCTCGTCTGGCAGCCGCGCCATGGCCTGCAGATCGGCCTCTCCCTCCGCTACCAGGCGCGAGCTTTGCTGTATGTAGCCGCTGCGGTAGCCCAGGCCGCAGGCATTGAGGGCCTCCAGGCTGGCCCCTGCCAGCGCCTGGGGGCTGGGAAAGGCGTGCATATTGTCAGCGATGGGCTGGCCAAAGCGCTGGCACAGCGCCTCCACGCAGCGCTTGATGGCGGGTATGTTCTTGCGCTGGCTGATGATGAAGCAGATCAGTGCCTCAAAGGGCTCCTGGCGCAGGATGCGCAGGCCGCCCGCGTAGGCCAGCGCCGCCGACAGGAAGGTGTCCGCCTCCGGCACCCTGCTATGTATCTGCAGATAATCCCTGTCCAGGTCAAAGTAGGGCCGCCACAGCGCCTCCAGCTCGGCCGGCTCGCAGTCAAAGGCAAAGCGGCCCGCCCCCAGATCCTCGATGTGAAGCACGCGGCCTTTGGCCACCAGCTGCCAGCGCTGAGGGCCCACGGCGCCAAAGCGAAAGCACTGGCCGGAGTCCGCCGTCAGCGCCAGGTCAAAGCCCGGAATCTCAATGATCGTCATGCTTTTTCATTATAGCAGTTTTACGCGTTCTTTACACGCTTTGGCCCCTGTGCTATACTTCCTTCATTAATTGGGAGCAGGAGGCCGACTTGGACAAGTACAAGCTGATGATTCGGGGTGAGCAGCCCCTCAACGGCGAGACCTATGTGTCAGGCGGCAAGAACACCTCCCTGGCGGTGATCCCGGCGGCGCTGCTGTGCGAGGGGCCCTGCCTGATCGAAAACCTGCCCGACATCGAGGATGTGCGGGTGCTGCACCGGATTTTGACAGAGCTTGGCGCCCAGGTGGACTTTGATCCCGTCCAGCGGCGCATGATGATAGACCCCCGCAGCGTCAACAGCACCACGGTGCCTTTTCAATATTCACAGATGATGCGCGCCAGCTATTATTTGATGGGGGCGCTGCTGGGCCGCTATGGCGAGGCCGAGGTGGGCTATCCGGGCGGCTGCGACATTGGCTCGCGCCCCATCGATCAGCATGTCAAGGGCTTTAATGCCCTGGGCGCGCAGATCAGCGAGCGGGGCGGCATGATGGGCTTAAGCGGCAGCCTGAAGGGCTGCGCGGTCAACTTTGACATGGTCACAGTCGGCGCCACCATCAATGTGATGCTGGCGGCCTGCCGGGCCAAGGGCAACACGGTGCTGACCAACGCGGCCAGGGAGCCGCATGTGGTCGACGCCGCCAACTTCCTAAACGCCATGGGCGCCAACATCAAGGGCGCGGGCACGGACACCATCCGCATCCGCGGCGTGGAGAAGCTGCGCGGCGGCAGCTATACCGTCATCCCAGACCAGATAGAAACAGGTACCCTGATGATAGCTGCGGCCGCCACCCGGGGCGATGTCGCCATTCGCGGCACCATCCCCACCCATATGGAGGCCCTGACGGCCAAGCTTTTGGAGATGGGCGTCTCCGTGCAGTCGCAGGACGACGTGATCACCGTCAAGATTAAGCGCGGCCACCGCGCCATCCGCCTGTCCACGCAGGAGTATCCAGGCTTCCCCACCGATCTGCAGCAGCCCATGAGCGCGCTGCTGACCAGGGCGGGCGGCCACAGCGAGGTCATTGAAAACATATTTGACAACCGCTTTAAGCACCTGGACGAGATGCGCCGCATGGGCGCCAAGGTCATCATATCGGGCAAGACCGCCTACATCGAGGGCGTGCCTGAGCTGCGTGGCGCGCCGGTGACGGCCACCGACCTGCGCGGCGGCGCTGCCCTGGTGATCGCGGGCCTCATGGCCAGCGGCGTCACCGAGGTCTACAACCCCGGCTTTATCGACCGCGGCTATGAGCACCTGGAGCGCAAGCTAAGCGAGCTGGGCGCCGACATACACCGCGAGGAAGCCTGATGAGCATGACCGCAAGCCCTGACATGCGCAAAGCCTTTGAGATCCTGGGCCTGCCGGCTGACGCCAGCAGGGAGCAGGTGAAAAAGGCCTACCATCAGCAGGCCAAGGCCAACCACCCGGACCTTCAGCAGGATCCGATGGATCAGGCCGAGGCCCAGCGCCGCATGGTGGCGCTCAACCTGGCCTATGAGCAGGCCATGGCCGTGGCCGTCAAGCCCAGGACGGGCTTTCACAAGCTGCCGCTTGAGCAGTGCAAGCAGGTGGTGCGCCGCCTGATCGATCAGGGACATTACGACTCCGCGCTGCTGCAGCTGGGCCGCGCTGAAGGCAGGGATGCCCATTGGTACGCGCTGCAGGGCGAGGTGATGATGGGGCTCAAAGAATATGCCACCGCGCACCAGTGCTTTCGCGAGGCGGTGCGCCAGCAGCCCGACAACATGCGCTTTCGTGAGTTTGCCTTGGACGCGGCGCTGGCCGTCAAGCGCAACAAGTATTTTCCCCAGCGGCTCAAGGACTCCATACAGGGCCTGATCCTGGGGCGCAAGCGGCGCTGATGCCCCCGCCCTTTGACTACAGGCTGATCCGTTCATCCAGGCGCAGCCTGGCCATCGAGGTCAGGCAGGGGCAGGTCATCGTACGCGTGCCCCGGCTGACCAGTCAGGCCGCAGTGCAGCGCTTTGTCGCCGCCTATCAGGACAGGGTGCTGCAGCATCTGGCCAGGCAGGCCGCGCAGCCGGTGGCCACTGAGCCCACGGCGGAAGAGGCCGAGCAGTACAGGCGCCTGGCGCATGAAAAGCTGCCGGCCAAAGTGGCCCACTGGGCACAGCGGCTTGGCGTGCGGCCCAGCGGCTTTAGGGTCACCTCTGCCCGCACGCGTTTTGGCAGCTGCTCGTCCAAGGGCAGCCTGTGCTTCTCCTGGCGGCTGATGCGCTACCCGGAGGAGGCCATCGACTATGTGGTGCTGCACGAGGTGGCGCATTTAAAGCATCTGAACCATTCACCCGCCTTCTATCAGCTGATCGCCAGCCACATGCCCGACTACCGCAGGCGGCAGCAGCTATTGAAAGCCATACCCACTGACAGCAAGACATAGCACAGGAGGACAGCATGGATATCCGCTATCTGCAGCTACTCTCCACCCAGTACCCCACCGAACAGCAGGCGCTGGCGGAGATCATCCGCCTGCAGGCCATCCTGCACCTGCCCAAGGGCACGGAGCTGTTCATCAGCGATGTGCACGGTGAGGACGAGGCCTTTGGCCATATTCTCAATAACGCCTCGGGCGTTATTTTTGAAAAGATCGCCACCGCCTTTCCCCAGATGCCGGAAGCCGACCGGCAAACGCTGGCCAGCCTGATCTATTACCCCAAGGAAAAGCTGGCCAGGCTGGGTGAGCAGGAATTTGAGCCGCTGCTCAAAAACCTGGTGGTGCTGGCGCGGCTGATGGCGGCCAAGTACTCCAACCGCTATGTGCGCGGCGTCATGCCCGAGCACTTTGACTACATCATCGAGGAGCTGCTTAGCGACCACGACGAGGAAAACCGCGCGCAGTATATGTCGGGC
>CAKTTM010000153.1 GCA_934615145.1 uncultured Clostridia bacterium
GATCAGAATGGTGGTGGCCGCGCTGCGTAGCGCCTTTTCGTAGTACTTGGGGTGGTCCACAAAAACGAGATCGCCTTCCTGCACGCGGTTGATCTCGTTGATGCCGGTGACCAGGCGGTGCGCGTTGCCGGCCACCCACCTGCCCTCCGCCGTCTGGCCAAAGCGCTCATTGAGCCTGGGGTTGGCCTTGCGGCCGATGTCCATCGCCAGGCCCAGCTGGTGCTCGCTGGTGCCAGGGGGCGCCACGGTCAGCATGGCCTTGCTCTCCCCCACCTGCGCGGTCTTGCGCCGGTAAATGGCTCGCTGCTTGGCATAGCTGCGATAGCCCGACACCGCCACCAGCTGGTGGCCAGCGGCCTGCGCGGCGGTGAACAGCTCGTCCAGGGCATCGGCGGCCTCGCGCTTGAGCAGGATGTCCTTGCCCGTGCCAGGCCAGGCGGGCTTGACCAGGTCACTTGGCACGAAGGCCTCTTCCAGGGGATGCGCGCGGTTGACCAGGTAGAGGCTGCCACCCAGGTTGCCCTGCTGCGCGTAGTCGCTCAGCGTCATCTGGCCCAGGCTGAGGAAGACGGCCAACAAGCTGGCCAGGCGCAGCAGCATCAGGCAGGGTCCTGCTCTGGGTCGGGCTGCAGGATGTCGCCGTACTTGGCCTCCAGCTTGCCCAAGGAGGGCTTGTCCAGCATGGCGCTGACCAGGGTGCCCTGATCGTGATGCGCCTCGCTGAGGATGCGGCCAAGGCCCCGCAGCTCGCCCAGCAGGGCATACTGCGTGAAGGGCACAAAGATATCATAGGGCCGCTCCTGCGCTCTGAGCAGCTTGGCGATTTGATCCAGCAGCTCGTCCAGCCCCTCGCCTGTCATGGCTGAGATGCGGATGGCACCAGGGATGGCGGGCACCTCGGCAGGCGGGGCGGCGTCCGCCTTGTTGAGCGCCTCGATGCGCGGCTGATGCTGGGCGCCCAGCGTGGCCAGCACCTGCTCCACCACCTCGCGCTGGGCCAGGTAATCAGGCGATGAAAAGTCAGAGACGATCACCAGTATGTCCGCCAGGGCCGCCTCCTCCAGCGTGGAGTGGAAGGCCTCGATCAGGTCGGTGGGCAGCTTGTTGATAAAGCCCACGGTGTCCACCAGCACAAAGCTGTCACCATCTGGCAGCGTCATCTTGCGGTTGACGGCGTCCAGGGTGGCAAAAAGCTTGTCTTCCACATAGACATCGGCGCCGGAGAGGCGGTTGAGCAGCGTGGACTTGCCCGTGTTGGTATAGCCTACCAGGGCCACCACCGGCACGGCGTTCTTCTGCCGGCCCTTGCGGCGGATGGCGCGCTGGCGCTCCACCTTTTGCAGCTCGGCGCTGAGGATGCCGATGCGCTCGCGGATGAGGCGGCGATCCATCTCAAGCTTGGTTTCACCCGGCCCCCTGCGCGTGCCGATACCGCCGGCCTGGCGCGACAGTATCATGCCTGCGCCCCGCAGATGGCTGGCGCGGTACTTCAGCTGGGCCAGCTCCACCTGCAGCTTGCCCTCACTGGTCTTGGCGCGCTGGGCGAATATGTCCAGTATCAGCGTGGTGCGATCCACCACGCGCACGCCAATGAGCTCTTCAAGCTTGCTGTGCTGGGAGCTGGTCAGCTCATCATCGGTGATGATCAGGTCGGCCTCCAGCGCCTGGGCCTCCAGCCGCAGCTCCGCCGCCTTGCCGCTGCCCACATAGGTGGCAGGGTCAGGGTGCGACTTTTGCTGCAGAAAGCGGCCCACCACCACGGCGCCGGCGGTGTCGGTCAGGGCCTCCAGCTCGTCCAAAGACTTTTGTGAGTCGGTGGAGACCAGCATCGCGCGCTCGGCCAGGCCCAGCTCCCTGTCGTCGCCCTCCAGCACCGCCAGATCGCTAAGCCCTATCTGGTGCATCCACTCGTCCTGCGGCAGGGCATCCAGCGCCACCGTGGGGAAGATGATGGGCTGGGGCACGCCGCCCACCCTTTCGCGCAGGAAGGCCGCCGATACGCCTGTCACCTGGCCCTGCTCATCCACGCCCACGGCGCACATGCTGTCCAGCCACAGGGTCTTTAGCGCCGTCAGATCCACATCAGACAGCTCGGCGCTGCCGCCGGGATGGGTGTGTACGCAGCGGATCATGCTCAGGCGCTCCAGGCTGCGGCGCAGGCGCTTGTCCTCCAGCGCCACATTGTCAAGGTAGCCGATGGTCACATCCACGATCTCGCCCGCGCGCGATATATATATCGATATTTCGCGGTTGATGCGGGCGCTGAACTGCGCCAGCTGGCGCGCCAAATCCGGCGGCAGAAAAATATCGCTGTCCACCGGATAGTCGTAGAGCGCTTCAAGCTCCTTGATGAAACTGTCCCGGATACCGCTGAGGTTGCCTTGGATCTGGGGCATGGTGCTCCTATTCTTTGGGATGCTTGCTCATGTAGTCCTGTATGGCGGCCTGCACGGCCTCCTCGGCCAGCATGGAGCAATGCATCTTCTGTGAGGGCAGGCCGTCCAGGGCATCCGCCACGGCCTTGTTGGTCAGTTTGAGCGCCTCTTCCAGCGTCTTGCCCTTGACCATCTCGGTGGCCATGGAGCTGGTGGCGATTGCCGCGCCACAGCCAAACGTCTTAAACTTTACATCGACGATGACATCATTGTCAACTTTGAGGTACATCTGCATGATGTCACCGCACTTGGCATTGCCAACCGTGCCCACGCCGTCGGCGGCCGGGATCTCACCCACATTGCGGGGGTTGGAGAAATGATCCAATACTTTCTCTGAATACATGGTCAGGCCTCTTTTCTTTCATAGATGGGGGACATATCGCGAAGCGTCTGCACGATGCCGGGCAGCACCTTGAGCACGGCGTCGACATCGGCATCGGTGCTTTCGTCTGACAGGCTGAAGCGCAGGCTGCCGTGCGCGATCTCATGGGGCAGGCCGATGGCCAGCAGCACATGGGAGGGATCAAGCGAGCCGGAAGTGCAGGCCGAGCCGCTGCTGGCCGCGATGCCGGCAAAGTCAAGGCGCAGCAGCATGGCCTCGCCCTCGATATAGCGGATGGACACATTGGCGTTGCCGGGCAGGCGCAGCGTGGGGTGGCCATTGAGGCGGACATCGGGGATGGCGCTGAGGATGCCCTCGATCAGGCGGTCGCGCATGGCGCTCAAGCGCTTCGCGTTCTCGGGCTGATTACGAGCGGCGATCTCGATGGCCTCGCCCATGCCCACGATGGCGGCCAGGTTCTCGGTGCCCGCGCGGCGGGCCCGCTCCTGCGCGCCGCCATGCATCAGGTTGTCAATGCGCAGGCCGCTGCGGATATAGAGCAGGCCGACACCCTTGGGCCCGTGGAACTTGTGCGCCGACAGGCTCAGCAGGTCAACGCCCCAGTCACTGACATCCATCGGGATGGCGCCCATGGCCTGCACCGCGTCTGTGTGAAAGAGCACCTTGTGCGCCTTGGCGACCTGGGCGATTTCTTTGACGGGCTCCAAGGTGCCGATCTCATTGTTGGCGGCCATGATGCTGATCAGGATGGTCTGATCGGTGATGGCGGCTTCCACCTGCTGGGCGCTGACCAGGCCATACTCATCCACCGGCAGGTAGGTGACCTCAAAGCCCTGCTTTTCCAGCCACTGGCAGGTATGCAGCACGGCGTGATGCTCTATCTGCGTGGTGATGATGTGGTTGCCCTTCTTGCGCTGGGCAAAGGCAGCGCCTTTGATGGCCCAGTTATCGCTCTCGCTGCCGCCGGCGGTAAAATAGATCTCATTGGGCTTGGCGCCGATGGCCTCTGCCGCCTGCCTGCGCGCCTGGTCAACGGCCTTGCGGGCGTCACGTCCGGTGGCATAGATGCTGGAGGCATTGCCATAATGCTCCCTGAACCAGGGCAGCATGGCCTGGAGCACCGCTTCGGATACTGGGGTGGTCGCCGCGTTATCGAGATAGATTGGGTTCATACTGAGTAAACTCCTTCAAGCCATCGGCTTCATTGCGTAATACATCCTGCAGGGTGATGCCCCGCATCAATGTCTGAATATTGTCCGTCAGATAGCGCCAGACATCCCGCGTGGCGCAGGCGTCGGCCTTGGGGCAGCAGGGATCATCGCTGGCGCATTGCGAGAGATTGATAGGCCCCTCGCTGGACTCGATGATGTTGGCCACCGTGATCTCCTCCGCCGGGCGGGCCAGGCTGTAGCCGCCCTGGGCGCCGCGCACGGTGCTGACCAGACCGCTGCGCCGCAGCTGACCCAGCAGCTGCTCGAGGTATTGCTCGGGCAGGCCGTCTTCTGCGATGGTCTTGAGGGTCTGCGGGCCTTCCTCCGCCCGCCTGGCCAGAAATATCATCGCGTGTAGCGCGTACTGGCCCTTGGTCGACAGCTTCACCCTCGTCCCTCCTTGCTTGCTTAATTCCGATGTTTTCCCTCGGATATATGGATTATAAGCGCGGCATGCCCGGCTGTCAACATGGATTGCCGACAGGCAGATGCCTTTTTATCCTTAGGACTAATGCAGCGCGATTTCCGTCATCGCATTGGCGTACTTCTCTATCGCCCGCCGCATCAGTGCCTCACGCTCCTGGGCCTGCCCCGGGTCGTGATCCAGATCATAGGCGGCCTGGCGCGTCTCCTCGATCAGGCGTACGTCGCCTACGCCATAGGCATCCGGCAGCGCATGGCCATGCTGACGCGTGCCCAGGAAGTCGCCGGGGCCGCGCAGCTCCAGGTCCTTCTGCGCGATCAGGAAGCCGTCCGTGGTGGCGCAGAGCGTCTGCAGGCGCTCGTTTGGCTCCCCCATCAGGAAGCACCAGCTCTCTTGGGCGCCCCGACCCACGCGGCCGCGCAGCTGATGCAGCTGGCTTCGGCCAAAGCGGTCGGCGTTCTCGA
>CAKTTM010000154.1 GCA_934615145.1 uncultured Clostridia bacterium
CTGCTGCGCCCCTTGTGATCATGTGCACTCATGACCACCACGAGGCGGCGCTAGTGCGGGCGGAGATCCATGATCTCAAAGCCGTGGAGGACGAGAAGGCAGACTCACATTAGTCAAGCAATGATCATCGTGGGAAACTTCTCTTTATTTCGCTTTTGTAGTATAATGCCTAAGTAAGTAATGATACACGGGGGTATAGGTATGGAAGTTCTGGTCGTCAACGCGGGCTCCTCTTCGCTGAAATATCAGCTGATCAACATGGATACCGAAGAAACCACCGCCAAGGGTCTGATCGAGCGCATCGGCATCGAGGGCAGTAAGCTGACGCAGACCGCGGGGGAAAAGAAGATGGTGCTGGAAGCACCCATGCATAACCACATAGATGCTTCAGCCTACATGCTCAAGGCACTGACTGACAAGACCGTGGGCGTGGTCAAGGACATGGCGGAGATACAGGCCGTAGGCCATCGCGTGGTGCAGGGCGGTGAAAAGTTCTCCGCCTCTGTTGTGATCGATGACACCGTGCTGCAGGAGATTGAGGCCAACATTCCCTTGGCACCGCTGCATAACCCTGCCAACCTGATGGGCATCAAGGCCTGCCAGCAGGTGATGCCGGGCACCCCGATGGTGGCAGTCTTTGACACCGCCTTCCATCAGACCATGCCGCCCAAGGCCTTCCTGTACGGCGTGCCAATGGATTATTACCGCCGGCTGAAAGTCCGCCGCTATGGCTTCCACGGCACCAGCCACAGCTATGTCAGCGCCCGTGCCGCCACCGTGCTGGGCAAGAAGCCAGAAGAGCTGCGTATCATCACCTGTCACCTGGGCAATGGCTCGTCGCTGGCCGCCATTGATCGCGGCAAGTGCGTGGACACCTCCATGGGCATGACGCCCCTTGAGGGCCTCATCATGGGCACCCGCAGCGGTAATCTGGATCCGGCAGTGCTGCAGTACATCATGCACAGCGACAACATCGATATCGACACGCTGCTCAATATCCTCAATAAGGAGAGCGGTTTCCTGGGCCTCAGCGGCATCAGCAGCGACATGCGCGATGTGGAGATCGCGGCGGAGCAGGGGAATAAGGACGCGCAGATCTCGCTGGACATGCTTTATGCCGGCATCAAGAAGTATATCGGCGCCTATGCCGCCATCATGGGTGGCGTGGATGCCATCGTCTTCACCGCGGGTATCGGTGAAAATGGCATGGAGACCCGCGAGTATGTGATGGATGGCCTGGAGTTCCTTGGCGCCAAGATCGACAAGGAAAAGAACAAGGTCAGGGGCAAGGAACGCGATGTGTCCACCGATGACAGCAAGGTCAGGATACTGGTGATTCCCACCAATGAAGAGATCATGATCGCGCGCGATACCAAGACGCTGATAGGCGCTCAGGGCTAAGATGTCTCAGAATGCCTTGAAACTGGTTCAGATCTATACGGATGGTGCCTGCTCTGGCAATCCCGGTCCGGGAGGCTGGGCAGCCATCCTCAAGTTCGGCCCTCATGAGAAGGAAATCAGCGGCAACCTGCACCTGACGACCAATAATCGCATGGAGCTGTTTGCGGTCATCAGCGCGCTGGGCGCCCTCAAGCAGCCCTGCAGGGTGGAAGTCTATTCCGACTCCACCTATGTGGTGCATGCCTTTGAGAAGAAGTGGATAGAGGCCTGGCAGAAGCGGGGATGGAAGACGGCTGATAACAAGCCGGTGGAGAACCAGGACCTGTGGAAGCTGCTGCTGCTGACCATGCGCAAGCACGAGGTGAGCTTCCACAAGGTGCCCGCACATCAGGACCATCCAGAGAACAACCGCTGCGATGAGCTGGCCAAGGAAGAAGTGCAGAAGGTGATCCAGATCTTCAAGGATGTGGAGCCTGGGGCAAAGGTGGTCAACAGCTAAGGCGCGTTCCATAAGAGATTTCGAGCTAGCAATACTATTCGCGAAAGGCATCTTTTACGAATAGTATTGTCTTTTTTCGAGGCTTTTGATATACTTCCATCATCTGACGCATGACTGCCGCATGATGGGCGTCTCGATGAGCAGCCCCAGTGGCTCTGTCTGATGTCGCCTATCGAGCTGCTTCGTTCCTAACTGCACGGTTTCGTTTGCTCGCGGCAATGTTGCTTCCCTGTATCTTGCATTCTGTACGATGCGTTCTAAGCGCGTTTCAAATCCTGATGAAAGGAATCCCTATGGCCAAGCGCACAAGTTACCACACACAGAGCTCCTATCTGCGCAATGAGCGCCTGCGGGAGCTGCAGCGAGAGCTGCCTGTGGTCTGCACCGACTACTTCCGAGCCATATCGCAGACGACCAGCCCGCTGACCCGCCTGGCCTATGCCTATGACCTGCGGCTTTTCTTTCGTTATCTCTGTGAGGAAGTTCCGTCTTTTGCGAATAGTTCCCCTGCTTTGGTTGAGATTGACGACATCAAGCGTGTCACCGCACGTGATATCGCGGGTTTTCAGGAGTATTTGCAGCAATATGTTAAGCCAGTTGAGCCATCAGAACCAGCGCTGTCTGATCGCGATGCTCCCCCACTCTTCGTTCAGAACAAGGAACTGGGCATCATGCGCAAGCTCAGCTGTGTGCGCTCCTTCTTTGATTATCTGTTCAAGCACGACCTGATACCCGCCAATGTCGCCACCAAGATCACGCTGCCCAAGCGCCACGACAAGCCCATCCTCTATCTGGAGCCCCACGAGGTGCAGCGGCTGATCGATGCCGTGATGACAGGCGAGGGCCTCAGCGACAGGCAGCAAAAGTACCTCGACCTGACCAGACCGCGAGACATTGCCATCCTGATGCTCTTTCTGGGCACTGGCATCCGTGTCAGCGAGCTGGTCGGCATCGACATCGATGATCTGGACCTGGACAATATGGCCTTTGTGGTCACGCGTAAGGGCGGTGATCAGAGCATTCTGTACTATCAGGAGGCCGTGCGCGACAGCCTGCAGGACTACCTGAGCCTGCGCCAGACCATTAATCCGGTAGATGGCACTGAGCATGCGCTCTTTCTCTCGCTTCAGCGCAGGCGTATCACACCGCGCGCCGTCGAGAACCTGGTCAAGAAGTATGCACAGGTCGCGGCGCCACTGAAAAAGCGCATCAGCCCGCACAAGTTGCGCAGCACCTTTGGCACCAGCCTCTATCAGGAAACGGGCGACATTTACCTGGTGTCGGACGCGCTGGGCCATTCGGATGTCAACACCACCAAGCGGCATTATGCGGCGCTGCTAGACTCGCGCAAGCGGGAGGCCTCCCAGCGCATTGTGCTCCCCCGGGTGGCCGGGGTGACAAAGGATGAGGATATTTCGCCTGATCAAGAGGATTAGGGCTATGCAAACATATGTTTGCGTGGTATACTATGCACATCAGATATTGGAGGTAGCCTATGACCATGCCTGCTGACAAGACAAAACGAGTCCGTGGCGACACACAGGGACGGATACTCGAGTTTATCCGGCAGGAGGTGGAGACCAGGGGTTATCCACCCTCGGTGCGCGAGATCGGCGAGGCGGTGGGTCTCAAATCCACCTCTACGGTTCATGGCCATCTCAGGCGGCTGGAGAGCAAGGGCCTGCTGGTGCGTGACGCCATGAAGCCCCGCGCAATGGGCCTGATCAATCAGGAGGATCCCCAGGAGCTGGTGCGCTATGTGCCGATGCTGGGCCCGGTTGCTGCCGGCAGCCCCATCCTGGCGGAGGAGGATCACTCCGAGACGCTGCCTATCCCCTCTTCCATGCTGGGTGACGGCAATTTCTTTGCCCTGTCCATCCGTGGCGACAGCATGATACAGGCCGGCATCCTGCATGGCGACTATGTGGTCGTGCGCAAACAGGCGCAAGCAAATAACGGTGACATCGTCGTCGCCATGATAGCGGGCGATGCCACCGTTAAACGCTTTTACCGTGAGCAGGGCCGTTTCCGGCTGCAGCCGGAGAACCCTGCTATGAAGCCCATCTACACCAACGAATTGGAGATACTGGGTAAGGTTGTGTCAGTCTATCGTCAGCTCTGATCGCAGACGATTGGCTTACTGCGCGATGAGTTCCTTGGCCAGTTTGACGACGTTGCCTGCCGTCAGGCCGTAACGCTCAAACAGTTCCTCAGCGGGCGCGGACGCTCCAAAGTGATCAAGCGCCAGCACCTTGCCATCCAGACCCACAAAGCGATACCAGGGCATGGAGGCGCCAGCCTCTACCGCCAGACGCTTGCGCAGCGCCATTGGGAGCACTTCCTCCTGATAGGCGCTGTCCTGTTTCAGGAAGCGCTCCATCGAGGGTACTGACACCACGCGGGCCTCAATGCCCTCTTGCCTAAGTTCCGCCTGGGCCTCGATCAGCAGGTTGACCTCACTGCCAGAAGCCATCAGGATCAGCTGGGGCTTGTCCCCCTGCTCGGGGTTCAAGACATAGGCGCCCTTGAGCGAGCGCTCATCGGTATGCTCCTGCTGCTTGAGGTTTTGCCTCGTCAGTACCAGGCAGGTGGGCATCTGGCTGGTCAGCGCGGTGCGCCAGGCGTAGAGTGTCTCCCTGCGGTCGCAGGGACGGATGACCTGAATGTCGGGTGTGGCGCGCAGCGCCGCTAGGTGCTCGATGGGCTGATGCGTGGTGCCGTCTTCCCCCACGCCGATGGAGTCATGGGTCAATACATAGGTCACCGGGAGCTTCATGATAGCGCTCAGGCGCATCGCGGCCTTCATATAGTCGGTGAAAACGAAGAAGGTGGCACAGAAGACCCTGAGGCCGCCATGCAGCGCCATGCCGTTGCTGATGGCCGCCATCGCGTGCTCACGCACACCAAAGTGCATGGTGCGCCCGGCGCGGTTTTCGGCACTGTAGCTGCCGCCATCCTTGATAG
>CAKTTM010000155.1 GCA_934615145.1 uncultured Clostridia bacterium
GTACTGGACATGCCAAACCTGATAGAGGTTCAAAAGAACTCCTATCGCAAATTCCTGGAGGAGGACTTCAGGGAAGTGCTGGCAGATGTATCTCCCATCACTGACTACAGCGAAAACCTGATACTGGAATTCGTTGATTACTCACTTGACAAGACCCCGAAAAACTCCGTGGAGCGCTGCAAAGAGCGCGACTTGACTTACGCGGCGCCGCTGAAGGTCTTTGTGCGCCTGAAGAACCGGGAAACGGGCGAGATCAAGGAAACAGATGTCTTCATGGGTGATTTCCCCCTGATGACAGAGCATGGTACCTTTATCATCAATGGCGCCGAGCGCGTGATCGTCAGCCAGCTGGTGCGCTCACCTGGCACTTATTACACCAAGGAGATCGACAAGGCCGGCAAGGCCCTGTTCTCCGCCCAGGTAATCCCCAACCGCGGCGCTTGGATAGAGTATGAGACGGACTCCAACGACTGTCTCTGGGTGCGAATCGACCGCGCCCGCAAGCTGCCCATCACCGTCATCCTGCGCGCACTGGGCTATGGCACCGATCAGCAATTGGTCGACCTGCTGGGCGAAGATGAGCGCCTGATGGCCACCATCTCAAAGTCTGACGCCAACATCAAGAACCAGACCGACGCCCTGCTGGAGGTCTACCGCAGGCAGAAGCCCGGCGAGCCGCCCACGGAGGACGGCGCGCGGATCCTGCTGCACAATCTGTTCTTTGACCCCAAGCGCTATGACCTAATGCGCGTGGGCCGCTATAAGTATAATAAGAAGTTGTCCGTGTCGGCCCGCATCGCCGGCCGCTCGGCCGCTGAAGACATCATCGACCCCCGCACGGGCGAGGTGATGGTCAAGAAGGGCAAGACCATCAGCCCCCAGCAGGCCCGCGATATCCAGAACGCCGGCGTCAACGCCGTGAAAATCCAGCTGGAAGACCGCGTGCACAAGGTGGTAGGCAACGGCTTTGCCGATGCCGCTGAGTACCTGCCCTTTGACCCCAAGGAGGCGGGCATCCTGGAAATGGTGCACCTTCCCACCCTGCTGCAGGTCATCGACGGCGTGCCGGAAGACGCGCTCATGCGCGTGGTGCGCGAGAATGCCTCGCTGCTGGTGCCCAAGCACATCATCATCGACGATATCATTGCCACCATCAGCTATCTGCTGGGCCTGCCCTATGGTGTGGGCGATGTGGATGATATCGACCATCTGGGCAACCGCCGCCTGCGCAGCGTAGGCGAGCTGCTGCAAAACCAGATCCGCATCGGCATGTCGCGCCTGGAGCGCGTGGTGCGCGAGCGCATGGCCATTCAGGACGCCAATGATGTAAAGCCCGGCGACCTGATCAACATCCGCCCGGTATCTGCCGCTGTCAAGGAGTTTTTCGGCTCCTCGCAGCTATCGCAGTTCATGGATCAGCCCAACCCCCTGGCTGAGCTGACCCACAAGCGCCGCCTGTCGGCCCTGGGCCCCGGCGGCCTCAACCGCGACCGCGCCGGCATGGAAGTGCGTGACGTGCACTACAGCCACTATGGCCGCATCTGCCCCATCGAGACCCCTGAAGGCCCGAACATCGGTCTGATCGGCTCACTGGCCACCTATGCGCGCATCAATGAGTACGGCTTCATCGAGGCCACCTACCGCAAGGTGGATCCCGTCACCCACCGCGTCACCGATGAGATCGTCTACCTAACGGCCGACGAAGAGGACAACTACAATGTCGCCCAGGCTATGGAGCCCATCGACGCCGAGGGTAACTTTGTCAACGACTATGTCTCCTGCCGCTGGCGCGAGGAAGTGGTCCGCGTGCCGCGCGACAGCGTGCACTATGTGGACGTCTCGCCCAAGCAGCTGGTCTCCGTCGCCACCGCCATGATCCCCTTCCTGGAGAATGACGACGCCAACCGCGCCCTGATGGGCTCCAACATGCAGCGCCAGGCCGTTCCCCTGCTGACCCCCGAGGCCCCCATCATTGGCACCGGCATGGAGTACAAGGCGGCGCATGACTCTGGCGTGGTGCTGCTGAGCAAGCACAGCGGCGTGGCCGAGAGCGTCTCGGCCGACGAGATCGTCATCAAGGACGACCAGGGCGAGCGCTATCGCTACCGGCTGACCAAGTTTGCCCGCAGCAACCAGTCCACCTGCATCAACCAGCGCCCCCGTGTCTCGCAGGGAGAGCGCATTGAGGCCGGTGACCTGCTGGCCGATGGCCCCAGCACCGAGCTTGGCGAGATCGCGCTGGGCCGCAACGTGCTCATCGGCTTTATGACCTGGGAAGGTTACAACTACGAAGATGCTATCCTGATCAGCGAAAAGCTGGTCAAGGAAGACAAGTATACCTCCATCCATATCGAGGAGTATGAGTCCGAAGCCCGCGAAACCAAGCTGGGCCCGGAGGAGATCACCCGCGATATCCCCAATGTGGGCGAAGACGCCCTGAAGGACCTGGATGAGTTTGGCGTGGTGCGCATCGGCGCGGAAGTCCGTGCCGGTGACATCCTGGTGGGCAAGGTCACCCCCAAGGGCGAGACCGAGCTGACGGCCGAAGAGCGCCTGCTGCGCGCCATCTTTGGCGAGAAGGCGCGCGAGGTGCGCGATACCTCGCTCAAGGTGCCCCACGGCGAGGGTGGCATCGTGGTGGATGTCAAGGTCTTCACCCGCGAAAACAAGGACGAGCTCTCCCCCGGCGTCAACCAGATGGTGCGCGTCTACATCGCGCAGAAGCGCAAGATCTCCGTCGGTGACAAGATGGCCGGCCGCCACGGCAACAAAGGCGTGGTCAGCCGCATACTGCCCGAAGAGGACATGCCTTTCCTGCCTGATGGCACACCGCTTGACATTGTACTCAACCCCATGGGCGTGCCCTCGCGCATGAACCTGGGCCAGGTACTGGAAGTCCACCTGGGCATGGCCGCCAAGACCCTGGGCTGGCACATCGCTACCCCCGTCTTTGACGGCGCCAACGAGGTGGACATCGAAAAATGCCTGATCGAAGCCGGCTTTAACGGCAATGGCAAGACTAAGCTCTTTGATGGGCGCACCGGTGACGCCTTTGAGAACGAGGTCACGGTGGGCTATATGTACTTCCTCAAGCTCCACCACCTGGTGGACGACAAGATGCACGCCCGCTCCACCGGCCCCTACTCCCTGGTGACCCAGCAGCCCCTGGGCGGCAAGGCCCAGTTTGGCGGCCAGCGCTTTGGTGAGATGGAGGTCTGGGCGCTGGAGGCCTATGGCGCCGCCTATACCCTGCAGGAGATGCTGACGGTCAAGTCCGACGATATGGTGGGCCGTGTCAAGGCTTATGAGTCCATCGTCAAGGGCAAGTCCATCCCCACCCCCGGCATCCCCGAATCCTTCAAGGTGCTGATCAAGGAACTGCAGGCGCTGAGCCTGGACATCAAGGTCTGGGGCGACAACGCGCAGGAGATCATCCTCCGCGAGATCGAGGACGATGACATGCCGCATATCTCCACCCGCCGTGAGGAAATGGCAGGCGATGTGCAGGCCGTCCATGAGGATTTGGATGATATCGATCTGGAGGACATCAGCCTGGGCGATGAAGAGCTTTCCCTGGCCGATGAGGTGGACGACAGCAGTGATGACGAGGACGAGGATGAAGATCTCAGCCTTGACCTGGATGACGACGACATTGAGATCGAGTAAGGCCGAACAGGAGGAGCTATATGTTTGAACTGACGAATCTGGAATCCATCCAAATCGGCATGGCATCCCCGGAAGAGATCACTACCTGGTCCTTTGGAGAGGTCGTTAAACCCGAAACCATCAACTACCGCACGCTAAAGCCCGAAAGAGGCGGCCTGTTCTGCGAAAAGATATTTGGCCCCGTCAAGGACTGGGAGTGCAGCTGCGGCAAATATAAGCGCATCAAGTACCGCGACAAAGAAAAGATATGCGACAAGTGCGGCGTGCAGGTCACCCGCGCCAAGGTGCGCCGTGAGCGCATGGGCCATATCCAGCTGGCGGCCCCCGTCAGCCACATCTGGTACTTCAAGGGCATCCCCAGCCGCATGGGCATGCTGCTGGATATATCGCCCCGCAACCTGGAAAAGGTGCTCTACTTCGCCTCCTACATCGTTATTGATCCGGGCAACACGGATGTGACCAAGGTGGAGAAGAACTCACTGATTTCCGACACCGCCTACCGCCCGATCATGGCCAAGGACCCCGCCGAGCGTGGCTCCTTCAAGGCCGGCATAGGCGCAGAGGCCGTCAAGCAGCTGCTGCGCAACCTGGACCTGGATGGCCTGAGCGCCGCGCTCAAGGAAGAGATCGCGATCCTGGTGGAAAAGGAGCGCGACAAGGAGACCGAAGGTCAAAAGCGCACCCATGCCATTAAGCGGCTGGAGGTCATCGAGGCCTTCCGCAACTCCAACAATAAGCCCGAGTGGATGATACTGGATGTGCTGCCCGTCATTCCCCCGGATCTGCGCCCCATGGTGCAGCTCGACGGCGGTCGCTTTGCCACCAGTGACCTAAATGACCTCTACCGCCGCGTCATCAACCGCAACAACCGCTTAAAGCGTATGCTGGAGATGGGCACGCCGGACATCATCGTGCGCAATGAGAAGCGCATGCTGCAAGAGGCGGTGGACGCCCTGATCGATAACGGCCGCCGCGGCCGCGCGGTCACTGGCCCTGGCAACCGCCCGCTGAAATCCCTGTCCGACCTGCTGCGAGGCAAGCAGGGCCGCTTCCGCCAGAACCTGCTGGGCAAGCGCGTGGACTACTCCGGCCGCTCGGTCATCGTGGTCGGCCCGGAGCTGAAGCTGCATCAGTGCGGTCTGCCCAAGGAGATGGCGCTGGAGCTGT
>CAKTTM010000156.1 GCA_934615145.1 uncultured Clostridia bacterium
GCGCGCAGGCGCTGGCCGAGGCCTTCTGCTGGCTGATCAAGCGCCTGGCGGTCAGCCGGCTGCACATCGTGGGCGATATCTATGACCGCGGCCCCCACGCCGAGGTGATCATGGACAGCCTGATGCGCTACCACAGCGTGGACATACAGTGGGGCAACCATGACATCCTGTGGATGGGCGCTGCCGCGGGCGCGCCTGCCAGCGTGGCCTGCGCGGTGCGCAACTGCATACAGTATGACATGCTGGACATGCTGGAGAACAGCTACGGCATCAACCTGCTGCCGCTGGCGCTCTTTGCCGAGGAGACCTATCAGGAGGCCTCAGTCTTTGAGCCGCGCAAGCTGCCCGGCGTGATGTACCTGCCCCGCGATACCCAGCTCTATGCCCGCATGCACAAGGCCATCTCCGTCATCCAGTACAAGCTGGAGGGCCAGCTGGTCCGCCGCAGGCCGGAATACCAGATGATGGACCGCGATGTGCTCAGCCGGGTGGATTGGCAGGCGGGCACCTTCGATGTGGATGGCACCGCGCACCCGCTGCTGGACAGCCACTTCCCCACCGTGGATCCCAGTGACCCCAACGAGCTGACCGACCGCGAGTACGCGCTGATCGGCCAACTGGTGGATGCCTTCCGCCGCAGCGACCGCCTGCAGGCGCATGCCCGCTTCCTCTATCAGGTGGGCAATGTCTACCAGCGCTACAATGGCAACCTGCTCTACCACGGCTGCATACCGGTGAATGAGGACGGCAGCCTGATGAGCTTTCACTTTGGGGGGCAGGAATTATCGGGCCGCGCGCTGCTGGACTATTGCGGCCGCATGGCGCGCCTTGGCTACTTTGCCGATGAAAACAGCGCCGAGCGCAAGGCCGGGCGCGATTTCCTGTGGTTCCTCTGGTGCGGGCGCAACGCGCCCAGCTTTGGCAAGCGGCACATCGCCACCTTTGAGCGCACGCTGCTGGCCGACAAGGCCACCTGGAAGGAACCGCAGAACGCCTATTACAAGTATTATCAGCAGCAGGACTTTGTGGAGCGCATTCTGCAGCACTTTGACCTGAACAAGCCCTGGAGCCGCATCATCAACGGCCATGTGCCCGTCAAGGCGGTCAAGGGCGAGGACCCGAGGAAGGCGGGCGGCCGGCTGATCGTCATCGACGGCGGCTTCTGCCGCGCCTATCAGAAGACCACCGGCATCGCAGGCTACACCATGTTCTTCAGTTCCCACGGCATCCGGATCGCGGCGCATGAGCCCTTTACCTCCAGGGCCGAGGCGCTCAGCGGCAACTTTGACATCTACAGCCACCGCCTGGTCATTGAGAACCTGCCCCGCAGGTTACTCGTCAGCGATACGGACGAGGGCGAGGTCTTCCAGCAGCGGGTGGCCGATCTGCGCGCGCTGATCGCCGCCTACCACGAGGGCCTGCTGCGCCAGGACGCGAGCGCGGGCCTGATGGACGAGCTGGAGAGGTAATATTATTCGGGGCAAGCCTTGAGCTCTGCCAGCGAGGCCGGATCCCAGACCGGCAGGCCGGTATAGGTTCTGGCCTGCTCCTGCCCCCGCAGCACGCGCAGGGCGCCAGCGGCCAGGGCCTCCAGCTCAAACTCACCCGGATAGACATAAACGGGCGCGATAAAGGCGACCCGTTTTTTGATCTCATCGGTGATGCGCGCTTGATGCGCCAGGCCGCCTGTCAGCAGCACGCCGTCCACATCGCCCGACAGCGCGGCGGCGTAGGCGCCGATGTGTTTGACGATCTGGTGGATGGTGGCCTCGACCATCAGCGCCGCGTATTGATCGCCCTGGTCGACGCGGCGCATGACCTCGCGCGCGTCACTGGTATGCAAGTGATCCATCCAGCCGCCGGTGCTGGTAAAGCGGCTGAGCAGCTGCTGAGGCGACAGCTCGCCCGACAGGCAGAGCGACACCAGCGGGCCCGAGGGCACAGAGCCTGCTCTGGTGGGAGCCATCGGGCCGTCGCCCTCGATGCCGTCTGAGCTATCGATCATGCGCCCCCGCTGATGGGCAGTCACCGTGATGCCGCCGCCGATGTGGGCGATGACCAGGTTGATGTCCTCATAGCGGCGGCCGAGTGCTGCCGCGTGGCGCAGCGCCACCTCTTTTTGGTTGAGCGCGTGCAGGTGGCAGGCGCGGTAGATGCCGCGGATGCCGGTCAGGCGGGCGGGCAGTATCAATTCGTCCACATTGACGGGGTTGACGATAAAGGCCTGTGCGCCTAGCTCACGGGCAAAGGCATCGGCCAGCTGTGAGCCCAGCGAGGAAGGGTGCATGGCGCCCACGCCCACCCGCGCATCCTGCAGCATCCTGTCATTGACGGCATAGACGCCACTGTGGCAGCTGACGCTGCCGCCGCCGCGTCCGGCGAAGGCCGCGACGCCCTCCAGGGTCAGGCCCTGCGCCTCCACCGCCTGGCGGATGAAGTCCGCGCGGTCGGTTAGCTGCTCGGGCACCGGCTTGCTCAGCGTCGCCGCGTCGTGGGCCACCGATATTTCCGCCAGCTTGACATCATCCTCAAACAGGGCGGTCTTGGTGGAGGTCGATCCGGGGTTGATGGCAAATACCCTGATGCCTGTCGCCATGTCACACCTCTTGCTTCGTCTCTATGCTGTTGATGGCCTGATTATGACAGCCTTTGGCGGGCTTGGCAATGCCCCAGGCGGTGACCAGCGCCTGGGCGGCCGGCGCCACCTGCTCGTCGCTGAGCCCGGCAAAGCCCAGGATGACGGTGCCAGAGGGCACCGGCTGCGCGTGGGCATACTCGCTTAAGCCCCGCAGCTCAATGCCCTGCCGGGCGGCCAGGCCGATCATCTGCCGCTGGCTCAGATGCGGCAGGCGCAGCAAAAAGTGCAGCCCAGCCTGCCTGCCCATGAACTGCACATTTTTCAGCGCGGACAGGCTGCCGCAGAGGCGCTGCAGCCGCTGGGCATAGGCCCGGCCTGCCCGGCGCAGGTGGCGCAGGTAATAGCCCTCGGCGATGAAGCGGGCCAGCGTCTGCTGCTCAAAGCGGCTGACGGTCTCCCCGCTTTTTAGATGCTGCTGGTGATAGACCTGAAGCAGGGCCTCGGGCAGTATCATATAGGCCAGGCGCATCGAGGGGGCCAGCGACCGGCTGAAAGTGCCCAGATAGATCACCCGCTGCGCGCCGTCCAGGCCCTGCATGGCGGGCAGCGGCCGTGCGGAATGGTGAAACTCGCTGTCATAGTCGTCCTCGATCAGGTAGCGCTGCTCGGCCTGCCCCGCCCAGTGCAGCAGCTGTGTCCTGCGGCCCACCGGCATCGAGATCCCCAGCGGGAACTGGTGCGAGGGCGTCACATGGGCGATGGTGGCGCTGGACTGTTTCAGCGCCTGGGCACTCATGCCCTGGCTGTCGCAGGGGATGGGCAGGCAGGGCAGGCCCTGGCGGGCACAGGCGCGGTAGATGCCGTGATAGCCAGGATCCTCCGCCGCCATGACGCTGCCCTTGGGCAGCAGCTGCAGCAGGACGCTGAGCAGATAGTCCGAGCCGGCGCCGATGATGATGCGCTCAGGCGGCGCGTTCAGGCCCCGGTAGGTGGACAGAAAGTCGCTCAGTGTCTGGCGCAGGGCCAGATCGCCCTGCGCGTGCCCGCGCTGCAGCAGCTCCGGCTCGCCATAGAGCGTCTCCTTGAACAGCTTGGCCCAGACCTTGTAGGGGAAGAGCCCGGCGTCGGACGCCGAGGTGGAAAAGTCAAAGCGGGGCGCCTGCCGCTCGGGCTCCTGGCTGGGCGCAGGGCGGGGGGCGCTGGCCTCCGGCAGCGGATGCAGGGCGCTTACCACATAGCCCGAGCGCGGGCGGGAGAGGATATAGCCTTCGGCCAGCAGCAGCTGGTAGGCGGTCTCCACCGTGGCGGCGCTGATCTTCAGATGCTGGCACAGCGCGCGGCGGGAGGGCAGCGCGCTGCCGGAAGGCAGGCTGCCGTCCAGTATCCGGCGCACCGTGTGCTGATAGAGCTGCTCGTACAGGGGCCTTGAGTCGCTGGCGTCCAGTCGGCAGGTGAGCGGCATATCTGGCCTCCTCAAATATTCATATTCTGGCACTTTACGCAAGGCCAGTTAATGCTATGATGAGATCAGGAAAGCAATTTGTCAAGGAGGACAGCCATGAGCATGCAAAAAGAGCGCTCCGGCGCGGCCAGCCTGGCCTTTGCCGGCATGATGATCGCCATCGTATTTGTGTCTAACTATATCAGCATACCGACCGCCTTCTCCCGCCTGCATGTGGCCAACGCCGTGTGTCTGTTGGCCGGCATGCTCTTTGGCGGCTGGAAGGGTGCCTTGATCGCGGGCCTGGGCAGCGCGCTGTTTGACCTAACCTTCCCGGCCTATGTGGCCGAAAGCTGGATCACCTTCATCAACAAGGGCGCCATGGCCTTGGCCTGCGGCATCATCGTCAATGACAGGCAGAACAGCATCAAGCGCCACAGCGCGCTGATACTGGGCTCGGTGGCGGGCGCGGTGCTCTATATCGCGCTCTACCTGTTCAAGAGCTATGTGCAGGTGCGCTGGGTGACCCCGCTGCCAGCGGGCACCCTTGAGCCTGCCTTGATCGGCAAGATGGGCAGCTCTGCCATCAACGGCCTCTTTGCCGTCATCGTGGCCCCGCTGCTCTACGCGGCACTCAACCCGGCGCTGGAGAAGGCCGGGCTGACAAGATATCTGAGGGAATAAACACGCCAATCAGCAGGGAGCCGGCTGAGAATGCCGGCTCCCGTTTTTCTTATAGTACCTTCTCCAGAAAGAGCTTTGCCCTGTCCGACTTGGGGGTGGAGAAGAAGATCTCCGGCGGGGCGTCCTCC
>CAKTTM010000157.1 GCA_934615145.1 uncultured Clostridia bacterium
GCACTCGTCGGCGTAGACCTCCAGCGAGATGGGCTTGGACAGATCCAGCGAGAAGATGCCCAGGATGGACTTGGCGTCCACCACGTGACGGCCGGCCCGCAGGTCCATATCATAGGGATAGCGGCTGACCACATTGACGAATGCCTTGACTTCCTCAGCAAAGCTGAGCTTGATCGGGATGGATTTCATAGACAAATTGCCTCCTTTTGATGCTGTCTCCATTATAGACAGCTTTGTGGCACAATACAAGCGAGCCGGGCGCCCGGCGATGTATTTTGCGTGGATTTCATATGCTCAGGCGCCAAAGACCTCCTGAGCGGTGGCCATGTTGTCGATCACCTGCACCTGGAAGGGGCAGCGCTCCTCACAGCTGCCGCACTGTATGCAGTCGCCGCCCTTGGCCTCCAGCGACAGATAGTGCTGGCGGATGGAGCCGGGCACTTGATCCAGATCCAGCTTTGCGATGTCCAGGTAGCGGTGCAAGGCCGCGATGTCGATGCCCACCGGGCAGGGCTGGCAGTGGCTGCAGTAGACGCAGGCCCCCTGCATGGCCCCGGTATAGCCCTCAATGATGTCGCTGTAGTCCTTCTCCTGCTCGCTGAGGCTCAGATAACCGCAGGCCTCGCGCACCTGCTCGGGCGTGGCGCAGCCCAGCAGCACGCTGGCCACCGCAGGGCGCGAGAGGGCATAGTGGATGCACTGGCCCACGCTCAGCGCGCGCTTGAAGGGGCTGTGCTCGGCGCTGAGTAGCTTGCCCGCGCCCAAGGTCTTCATCACCGTGATGCCCACGCCTTTCTGCTCACAGGCCAGGTAGAGCGCGCCGCGCTTGGGGTCGACGCCCTTTAATTGCTGACCCTTGAGATCAGCCAGCATGTCCAGCGAGGCCGCGCCGTCTGGCGTCATGTCAAAGGCCGGGTTGATGGAGAACAGCAGGCTCTGCACCATGCCGCGGTCGACCAGCTCCTTGGCGATCACCGGGTTGTGCGAGCTGGCGCCGATGGCGCGGATGACCCCCTGCTCTTTGAGGCGCAGCACATAGTCATAGACGCCGTTGGCCAATACCTCGTCCAGTGCCTGCTGGCTGTCCATGAAAAACAGCATGCCCAGGTCGATGTAATCGGTCTGCAGATGGGTCAGCAAATCTTCAAAATAGCGCTTGCAGGTGTCCAGGTCGCGGCTGATGTCGTACTGCTCACGCAGGTCGACCGAGCCTATCATGCCCTGTATGATCAGCTTATCCCGCTGGCCCTTGAGCGCGCGGCCGATATGCTGGCGCACCGTCTTGCCCGGCATAAAGCAGTCGGCGATGTTGATGCCCTGCTTAAGGGCTTCGTGGATGACGGCCTCCACCACCTCATAGGGTTTGCCGTCCAGATATTCCATGCCCAGGCCAATGACGCTGGCCTGCATGCCGGTATTGCCAAGCGGACGATATTTCATATGCTGATGACCTCCCAGCCCTCTTCCAGATAGTGCCTGAAGCCGGCGTGGCCCTTCATGTCGTCAAGCATCTTAAGGCCCAGCGCCGCGTTTTGCTCATAGACGCCCAGTGTCTTGGAGCAGGCCAGGCAGATGCCGGCCAGCAGCCCCTGCTCCTTGGCCTGCAGATAGTTGGGGTTCTTCTCCTGGTCAAGCAGCGCCGGCAGCTTGACAGAGGCGCCCTCAAATATCACCAGCGCCTCGTGTCCGGCGGCCTTCAGGTCAAGGGCGTTGAGCAGCACGTGCATAAAGCAGCTCTTCTCCCCGGTCATGGCGTAGAGCAATACCTTTTTCATCTTGATGTCCCCCTTATATGGGCGGCTTGCGCGCCCTGCTGCCTCTATTATAGCCGCTGCGGCAAAACATTGCCAGCCGATCTCATGAAAATCGCGCCCATCTGGTTGACACAGCCGACTGACTGAGTATACTCTGTGGTATAAAGGAAGGCTGTTCGCTGTACATAGTGGCGGCGAATGTGCAGAACCAACACCCAAATATAAGGAGGCTGACCCATGAAAAAGACACTGGCTTTACTCCTGACACTGGCCCTGATGCTTGGCAGCGTGGCTGCCATGGCGCAGGGCGTCAAGATCGGCATCGTGACCCCTGACGCCGATCACGGTTTCACCGGCGAATCGGTCGCCCATGCCCGCGCTGAGGCCGAGGCCCTGAAGGCCGCCGGCGTCATCGGCGACTATATGATGGCCGTGGGCAACGAAGCGGCCAAGCAGATCCAGGGCCTGGACGAGATCATGGCCTGGGGCCCCGACGCCGTGGTGCTCTGGCCCATGGAGGGCGATCAGCTGCGCAACGCCGCTCAGGGCGTGGTGGATGAGAAGGTGCCGCTGGTCATCTATGACCGCCTGATCGAGAACTTTGACGGCAAGGCCGCCGAGATCATGGGCGACAACGAGGGCATCGGCAACCTGATGGGCGAGTACCTGCTCAAGTTCTTTGACGAGCAGCTCAAGGCCGGCGAGACCATCACCTACCTGCTGTTCATCGGCGACGCCTCCACCGTCTCCAAGCAGCGCACCCAGGGCATGGTGGATATCCTGGACAAGAGCGAGTACAAGGATCAGTTCAAGCTGCTGCAGGATGGCTTCCAGACCGACTGGTCCAACGCCAAGTCGCAGGAGTTCATGCAGAACTGGTTGACCACCGCCGACGCTGAGACCATCAAGGAACTGGACATGATCGTCACCCATGACGATGAGATCGTCGACGGCATCATGACCGTCATCCGCGATGACAAGGATCTGGAGGATCTCAAGATCATCACCTCAGTGGGCGGCCGCCGCGAGACCCTGGCCACCTTTGACACGGTGGAGAAGCCCGTGCTGCTGACCTACTTCTTCAGCCCCTCCTACATCCGTGAGGCCATCCGTCTGGGCGTGGCCGTCGCCAAGGGCGAGGAATACCAGGGCCAGAAGGTGGAAGGCCAGCTCTTCCTGATCCCGACCATCGAGATCGACAAGAGCAGCGTGGAAGCCTTCCGCAACAGCCAGGAGTTCATCGACCGTTACAGCATCGCCAACTAAGATTCAGATCCTGTAAGACATGGGGCTGGCTGGCTCTGCCGGCCAGCCCCTTTTTCGTTCATTGGGAGGTAGGCCTTTGCTGACCCAAATGCATGGCATCGTCATGGACTTTGGCCCGGTGCGCGCGGTGGATCATGTGGATCTATGCGTGCAGCCGGGCGAGATTCATGGCCTGCTGGGGGAAAACGGCGCCGGTAAGTCGACGCTGATGAATGTGCTGGGCGGCGTGATCACACCCAAGGCGGGTGAGATCGTGCTGGACGGCAAGGCGGTGCGCCTGCCAAACGCGCTGGCCGCGATGAGGCATGGCATACGCTTTATCCATCAGGAGCTGAACCTCTGCCAGGACCTGCGCGTGTTTGAAAACATGTACCTGGCGCAGGAGCTTAAAAAGCCAAACGGCCTGCTGGACAAAAAGCGCATGGCCGACAAGGCCCGCGCAGTCTTTGAGCGCATGCATGTGCCCATTGACCCCTGGGCCAGGGTGGAGGATCTGCAGACGGCTGAAAAGCAGCTGGTGGAGATCGCCCGCGCGCTGCTGTTTGACAGCGAGCTGATCATCATGGATGAGCCCACCACGGCGCTGAGCAACCAGGAGATCGACAGCCTCTTTGGCATCATGCGCCAGCTGAAGTCTGAGGGCGTCAGCTTTATCTATATCTCCCACAAGATGCCCGAGATCTTCCGCATCTGCGAGCGCTATACCGTGCTGCGCGATGGCAAGTTTGTGGGCACGGGCCTTATCAGCGAGGTGGATGAGGATATCATCACCCAGATGATGACGGGCAAGAGCCTGGAGGACGAGGCCTTCAAAAGCCGCCAGAGTGCCATGCAGGATGAGGTGGCCATGGAGGCCAGGGCGCTTGGCGGCGAGGGCTTCAGCGATGTCAGCTTTGAGCTCAGACGCGGCGAGATACTAGCCGTGACCGGGCTGCAGAGCTCTGGCCGCGATCAGCTGGCAGACGCCCTCTTTGGCGTCATCCCCCACACGGGCGAGCTGCTGGTGGGCGGGCAATTGCTCAAGGGCAGCATCCCGCGCTTCATGCGCCGGGGGGTGGCCATGGTGCCGCGCAACCGCAAGGAGCGGGGCATCCTCAATGACCTGAGCATCCTGGACAACATGTCCATGGGCTATTTCAACACCCGCATGACACAGCCGCTGATCAGCCCCAAGCGCGAGAAGCAGCGCTACCAGCAGCAAAAGCAGGCGCTGTCCATCCGGGCGGATAACCCGAAGAACATCATCTCCTCGCTGTCTGGCGGCAACCAGCAAAAGGTGATCCTGGGCCGATGGCTGGAGGCCGAGGCCCAGGTGCTGCTGTTTGACAACCCCACGCAGGGCATCGACGTGGGCAGCAAGTTTGAGATCTATCACCTGCTGCTGCGCCTGGCGGCAGAGGGGCGGGCCATCCTGTGCTTCTCGGCGGAGTTCCCCGAGATCATGAAGGTGGCCGATCGCTGCCTGGTGATGTACAAGGGGCAGGTCAACGCGGTGCTGGCGCGCAATGAGCTCAGCGAAGAGAAATTGATGTATTATTCCACCGGCGCCAATATGGAGGAGAGCACAGATGTCTGACAACAGCCTGGTCATACGGCGGAGCCTCACCCCCCGCGCAGCCCTCAAGAGGCTGTTTACCGAGTACAGCTATCTGGTCAGCTTTGTGCTCATCGTGCTGATCGCGGTGGTGGTCAACCCCAATTTCTTCCGCTGGCGCAATATCACCAATATCTTCCTGCAGTCCGCCACCAGCACAGGCATCATCGCGCTGGGCATGACCATGGTCATCTGCGCGGGCC
>CAKTTM010000158.1 GCA_934615145.1 uncultured Clostridia bacterium
GGCCGATGTTCATCAGGGTGCGGCGTGACTTGAAGCGCAGGCGGCTGAAGGTATAGCTGACCATCAGCACCAGCATGGTCGTCAGCACGCAGGTGAACACCGCCACGATCAATGTGTTTAAGTACCAGCGAGGGAAGTTGAACTGCTGGGTGTCCGTCCACAGCCGCGTGTAGTTGTCCAGCGTCCAGCCCTTGGGGATGATGTAGGTGGTGTAGGCACCGGGCTCTGCCCTGAACGAAATCATCAGCAGCCAGATGATGGGCAGCAGCCAGATGACCGCCATGCTGTAAAGCACAATGTAGGTGGTGGGCTGGCGCAGCGTCATCAGCGCCAGGATCAGCGCCACCAGCGCCACCAGCAGGAAGGCCCAGAAGCCGATCGACAGATGCCGTATCATGAAGGGCGTGGGCAGCAGCACCGAGGTATCGGCCGTCTGCTTGGCGGTGAGCATGGTGTAGATGCCAGCCACCAGCGAGGCGGCGGAGGCCAGCACCATGCCCTGGACGACTGGGCGCCTGCGCCAGGTGGCGCTGAGCAGGCCAAAGAAAAGCACCAGCCCGGCCGCGATGGCCAGCGGCATCAGCCGGAGGATGCCCTGATCAAACAGCAGCAGGTTGACGCCGCTGTTGGCGTAGGCAGCCCCGCCGGGCGCCGGCACCGACAGCCAGGGCAGCAGCAGGGTGATCGGCAGCAGCAGGCCAAACAGCGGCAGCAGGCGCAGCGTCTGCTCGCGCAGCGTTTTCTTCTGATTCACTGGAACTCCTCCTCCCGCCTGGTCGAGCCCGACAGGTTAAACACCAGCAGCGACAGCCCGGCGCTGACCACGAAGACAAAGATGCCGATCGTGGAGGCCAGGGAATAATCCTGCTTGTCCACCGTCAGACGGTACAGCCAGGTGACCAGCAGGTCGGTCTTGCCGGCCTGATAGTAGTCCGTCACCAAGGGGCCGCCGCGTGTCAGCAGGAAGATGACATTGAAGTTGTTGATATTGCCCACAAAGGAGGTGATGAGGTAGGGCGTGGTGACAAAGAGCATATAAGGTAGCGTGATCGACACAAACATGCGCGCGGGGGAGGCGCCGTCGATGGAGGCGCTCTCATACAGGTCCTTGGGGATGTTCATCAATATGCCCGAGGTGATCAGCATCGAGTAGGGGATGCCCACCCACAGGTTGACCACCAGCACCGTGATGCGGGCGGCTGTGATATTGGTCAAAAAGGGCACATTCTGCTCGATGAAGCCCCATTGCTTGAGCAGCGCGTTGAGCGGGCCCTGATCGTGCAGTATCTGGCTCATCAGCATGAGGCTGACGAACTGGGGCACCGCGATGGTCACCACAAAGATGGTGCGCCACATGCCCTTAAAGCGGATGCCCTTGTTGTTGATGAACAGGGCCACCAGCATGCCCAGGATATAGTTGGTGAAGGTGGCGATCACCGCCCAGATGAGCGTCCAGCCCAGCACCCGGCTGAAGGTGCCGGCGATCAGCGGGTTGCCGCCAAAGAGGTTGCGGAAGTTCTCCAGCCCCACCCAGGTGAACATGTTGCCCGGCGGCTGATGGTTGACGTCAAAGTTGGTGAAAGCCAGCAGTATCATAAAGACGGTGGGCAATATGGTAAAGGCCACCACCATGAGGCTGGGCAGCGACACCAGGGTGACATGGAAGCGCTCGTTGAGCAGGGCCTTGAGCTCCTGCGCGAAGCTGGGCTGCGGCTTTCCGGCCTGTGCGAGGGTTTGCGCCCGGTAGCTGGCGCGAATAGAGCTGCGCCACAGCGCGATAAAGCCGATCAGCAGCAGGATGCTCATGACGGAAAACAGCAATATCAGCATGCTGTTATCGCCCGGCGTGCGCACGTAGATCTGACGCTCCTCGCTCCACACGCGCTGCATGCCCACTGTGCCCAGCGTGCCCAGCTTGCTTAGGTACTGCCAGGCAAAGGCGATCAGGTACCAGATCAGCAGGGCTTGCGCGGCCAGATAGAGCAGACCCTTGACGATCTGACCCCGGCGCAGGCAGCCAAAGCCCATCACCAGAAAGCTAAGCCGGGTGGCCCAGTCACCATCCCGGAAGGTGGTATACAGCTCCCGGATGAAGCCCGGGCCTGTTTTCTTGTTGCGCAGGGCCATGCTGCTCAAGGTGAACCTCCTTGCCAATCTTTGAAAAAGCGGGGCTGTACCTTCAAGTACAGCCCCGCAGTGAAAAAGTTACTTCGCGGTGATGGCAGCGACCATCTCGTCGAGCAGGGTTTTGACGTCCTTGGCATAGTCCTTGGCTTCCATCGTGGTGCCAAAGGCCTCGGCGGGCGCCCAGTAGTTGCCCAGCACGTCGTTCTGAGAGACGGCGAACTGCGCCTGCGCGGCCAGCGCGGACAGGGCGGCATTGGCCTTGACGGCGTCAGATTCAGCGGCCTTCAGGTTGGAGGGGCCCATCGCGCGCATCTCAAAGCGCTTGAGCTGGTTGTCTTCGTTGGTCAGCCACTCGGCCAGCGCCATGGCCTCTTCCGGATACTCGGTCAGCGCGTTGACGCCCACCAGCTTGTAGCCGGCAAAGCTGCTCATCTGCACCTGCTCACCACCCATGGTGAAGGTGGGCAGCTTGGCAGCGGCGTAGTTCTCACCCAGCTTCTCCTGGATGGCAGCGGCGTTCCAGGTGCCCGAGACGCCAGCCGCGATGGTGTCGCCCATGCCGCCGGTCAGGATGGCATCGTCACCGGTCAGGAAGGCTTCGTGGGCGGTGAAGGCCTTGATGGCTTCGCCAGCGGCCACGCCCTTGTCGTTGTTGAAGTCGCTGGTCTGCACGCCGTCGGCATCAATGCCCAGCTTGCCGCCCGCGCCCAGGAAGAAGGAAGCGATGTACCAGCCGTTGGAGACGTCCATGAACATCTTCTTATTGGCGGCCTTGGCAGCCTCCAGGATGCCGTCCAGGGTCTGGACCTGCTCGTCATTGATGACGGACTTGTCGTAGTACAGGAAGTAGCCGTTGTCGGCCGTCATGGGATAGGCATAGAGCTCGCCGTCCACCGTGCCGGCTTCAATGGCGCCCGCGGCATTGGCCGCCACGATGGCGTCCTTGTTGCGGGTCACTTCGTACAGGGCACCAGCCTTGACCAGATCCTTGAGCTGGTCGTTGGCAAAGGCGAAGACATCGGCGGCAGCGGCCGGATCTTCCAGGTACTTGGTCTTGGCATCGGGCTCGCCCACAACACCAAACTCGATCTCAAAGCTCTTGTCAGCGTTGGCGGCCTTGAAGGCGTCAACCATTTCGGTCAGCATGGCCTGGTCATCCTGGGAACCCCAGACCTTGAGCTTGACCACCTCACCGGCCAGGGCCGGGGCAGCCAGCGTCAGCATCAGGCAAAGCGCCAGTGCTACAGACAGCAGTTTCTTCATGTGGAAACCTCCTTTTATGTTCCTACAGCTTGATGCTGCGAGGATCGGAATCAGTGTTCGGCATCCGCCGGAAACGTTTGCGGAACCGTTTTCATGACTGTTCTCATTATATGATACCCCTTTATCGACTGTCAACGGCTTTTTGTCGAAAGATGGATTAATAATGTGTAATACTGAACTCAATCGTCATCACTTCGATGAGCCGGTCTTTTTGCGCCTCCGCGTCGCCTCCTTCACTCAGCGTAGCGCCGCCAACCACAATTCACAATGGTCGATACCTCTCTCTCGCGGGGCTCGATTAGGTATCTCCCTTGTTCATTGGGCTTCCATGCCGCCTTCATCCCGCACAGCGGGCGGCGGCATTGCGCCCCTCGTTCTTTCGGCTTAGCGGAGCCATCAAAAAGCCTCGGCTCATCTTTGCGTTTCCTCATTCGTTCAGTATATCGTCGCCGGACAAATACATAAGCGGCGGGTGTTGACCCGCCGCCTGCGTGAAGCCTTAGTTTTCTGTGAGATAGTGTTTCGCTACCTCGCCGCCTGTTCCGGTGCCTTGTCCTGGCTGGCTTGGGGCGGTTCCAGCTCGATGACCTTGCTGGGCAGGCAGACCACCATGCGGGTGCCTACGCCCTCACGGGAGACCACCTGCAGGTAGCCCTTGTGCCGGTCGACCACCCATTTGGCGATGGCCAGGCCCAGGCCCGTGCCGCCGGTCTGCCTATCGCGCGAGAGATCGGCGCGGTAGAAGCGCTCAAAGATATGGGGGATGTCCTTGGCGGCGATGCCGGCGCCATTGTCCTGCACGCTAAAGCAGGGCACACCGGCCTCGTCGACGAAGCTGCGCAGCGTGATGGGGGCGCCGTCTGGCGAATACTTGGCCGCGTTGTCACACAGCACGCGCGCCACCTGCTTGAGCATCTGCGGGTCGCCCACCGCCGGGATGCTCTCAGACGCCTGTATGCGCCACTGATGTTGGCCGTTGATCATCTGGTACTCTTCAAAGACCTCGTGCATGAGCTTGGAGAGATCCAGCGCCTTCATCTTGGGCTGATTGCGACCGGCGTCGCCGCGCGCCAGGAAGAGCATCTGCTCCACCAGCTCCTGCATGTGGTCGGCCTCGCTGCGGATGGCGGCCACGCTTTCGGTGAGCACCTTGCGGTCATCCTTGCCCCAGCGCTCCAGCATCTGGGCGTAGCCCTTGATGACAGAAATCGGGGTGCGCAGCTCGTGCGAAGCGTCGGAAACAAAGCGGGTCTGCTGCCGGTAGCTCTCATGCATGCGGGTGAGCAGGTTGTTGACGGCGTTTTCCAGCCCCAGCAGGTCGCTGTCGCCCGTGGACAGTTTGGCATCCGGCGTGGTGGGGCTGATGGCGGCGATGGCGTCCTCCAGGTCGTGGTACTTTTGCTCGTCAAAGCTGACCTGGCTCAAT
>CAKTTM010000159.1 GCA_934615145.1 uncultured Clostridia bacterium
CAGCACATCGCCGCCCTGCTCCACCGGCTGCTCGTGCTGGCGGGCCTCCTGCCAGTGGCCGTAGGAGTTGGGCTCGTAGTGCAGCTCGCTGCCCCGGTTGCCGTCCACACGCATCTGGCCATCGCGGTGGAAGGAATAGGGCTGCTTGACGCCGCGCGCGCTGTTGACGGGGATCTGCGCGTTGTTGACGCCCAGGCGGTAGCGCTGCGCGTCGCCGTAGCTAAACAGCCTGCCCTGCAGCATCTTGTCAGGGGAGAAGCTGATGCCGGGCACCACATGCGCCGGGTTGAAGGCGGCCTGCTCGACGTCGGCGAAATAGTTGTCCGGGTTGCGGTTGAGCTCGAACTCGCCCACCTCGATCAGGGGGAAGTCCTTCTTGAGCCACATTTTGGTCAGGTCAAAGGGGTTGTTCTTCAATGCATTGGCCTGATCCTCGGTCATCAGCTGGACATACATGGTCCACTTGGGGTACTTGCCCTGCTCGATGGCCTCGTACAGATCGCGCTGATGGCTCTCACGGTCCATGGCGACCACCTGGCCTGCCTCCTGGTCGGTGAGGTTCTTGATGCCCTGATGGCTGCGGAAGTGGAACTTGACCCAGGTGCGCTTGTTGTCGGCGTTGATAAAGCTAAAGGCGTGGCTGCTGGAGCCGTGCATGTGCCGGTAGCTGCTGGGGATGCCGCGGTCGCTCATCACGATGGTCACCTGCAGCAGTGCCTCGGGGAGGCTGGACCAGAAGTCCCAGTTGGTGTTGGGGCTGCGCATATTGGTGCGCGGGTCACGCTTGACGGCGTGGTTCAAGTCAATAAACTTCAGCGGATCGCGGAAGAAGAAGACGGGCGTGTTGTTGCCCACCAGGTCCCAGTTGCCCTCCTCGGTGTAGAACTTCAGCGCGAAGCCGCGGATATCGCGCTCGGCATCGGCGGCGCCGCGCTCACCGGCCACGGTGGAGAAGCGGGCGAACATCTCGGTCTTCTTGCCCACTTCGCTAAACACCTTGGCCTTGGTGTACTGGGTGATGTCGTGGGTGACGGTGAAGGTGCCAAAGGCGCCCGAGCCCTTGGCGTGCATGCGCCGCTCGGGGATGACCTCGCGGTCAAAGTGCGCCATCTTCTCCAAGAACCAGTGATCCTGCAGCATCATCGGCCCGCGGACGCCGGCCGTCATGCTGTCCTGATTGTTGCTGACGGGCGCGCCCACTGAGGTGCGCAGTGTCTTATCCTCAGACGCGTGCTGGTTGCGGCTGGGGGAGTGCGGTCCTAAACCGTTCTTGTCCATGGGATTGCTCATGTTGTTTCCTCCTGTATCGATATGGGCGACTGCGCGCCTTGCTGACAATTGGGACAGATGCCGCGGAAATAGATATCCTTCTGCCGGATCTCAAAACCCTCCAGGCCCTGGAAGCTGTGCTCGTCCAGCGGCGCTGTGAAGTTGACGATCTGGCCGCAGCCCTGGCACTGAAAGTGGCCATGGTGCTGGATGATCAGGTCGTAGCGCAGGCTCCTGGCGTCGATGCTCAGCGAGCTGACGATGCCCTTCTCCTCAAACAGCCGCAGGATATTGTACACGCTGGCCTTGGACAGCGGCGGCTCCACGCCCTGCAGCGCCGCGAAAACCTCCTCGGCACTGGGGTGACCCGGATAATCCTGCAGGTACTTGAGCACCTCCAGCCGCTGATGCGTGGGGCTGATGCCCTTCTGGCGCAGCATGCTCATGGCCTCACTCTTCCTGCCTGCTTTCATTTGCGACATATCTGTCCCTCCCAACTCCATATACCACGATTAGTATAATTCTAAACTTCTATTCTGTCAATTATTATAAAATTGGGGTCGAAGTGTGACATTCACATTAAAAGAGGGGCCTCCCGGCCCCCCTTGACGCCCTCAGGCGACAGGATTTACTTGCTATTTCTTGCGGAATCCCTTGAAGATGGCCAGCAGCAGCACCGAGCCGCCCACCGCCACCAGGAAGGAACCCAGGTTAAAGCCGTCCACGCCGGTCTTGCCCAGCAGGCTCATGACAAAGCCGCCCAGCACAGCGCCGATGATGCCCACGATGATGTTGGCAATCGCGCCCATTGATGCGTCGTGTCCGGTGATCTTGCTGGCGATCCATCCGGCCAGCGCGCCGAAGATGATCCAGGAAATAATGCCCATGGTCTTGCCTCTCTTTCGTTTGGCTGTTGCCGGTACAACCGGCTCCCTATATTGATACCCGCCGAGCAGGGTTTTACATAAGATGGGATGAAAACAGACCATTTGCAAGAGGCTGCTGTGTTAGCGTATCAACTTGAGCGTCAGCCCCAGCGACAGCGCCGCCACCCCCGCCATCATGAAAAAGGAGGCGTCCAGGCCCAGGGCATCGATGGCCACGCCCATCAGCATGGGCCCCAGCGTCATGCCGATGCCGTAGACCGCCTGATAAAAGCCCATGCCGGCGCCGCGCAGCTGCGGCGGTATATCGCGCACGCAGTGGCCCAGCAGCATGGCGAAGGTAAAGCCGCTGGATAGCCCCGCCAGCACCTGGCAGAGATAGAGCTGCGTCATGCTGTGGCTCAGCGGCGCCAGCACGCAGTAGGCCACCGCGCAGGCAAAGCCGGTGGCGATGATGCTTTTGATGCTCATGCGCCGGGGCAGCCAGCTGGTGGCCACCAGGTTGGCCAGCACCGCGCAGCTGACCAGCACCAGGTTGAGGATGCTCAGCTGAGCCTCGGCGGCATTGAGGCGCAGGGCCAGGTTGTTGCCAAAGCCGTAGTAGGTGCCAAAGGCGATGACCTGGGTGAGCAGGCCCAGCAGCGAGGTGACCAGCATGTTGCGGTCACGGGCCACCTGGGCAAAGCGGCTTAGGTTAATGGGCTGGGCGGGCCTGGGCACATCGCGCACCAGCAGGCTCATGACAAAGCAGGCCGAGCCCGCCGCCGCCCCCATGATGAAGGAGACGCGCAGGCCATAGGCGGCCACTGCCGCGCCGATGCTGACATAGCACAGCAGGCGGCCAAACTGGTTGAGTATGTTCAACTGCGATATGCGCCGGGGCCCCTGCTCGGGCGGGAAATAGGCGGCGTAAAGGATGGTGAAGCTGACCCAGCTGGCCGAGGCCATGCCGGCCACGCCGCGCATGGCCAGAAAGGCGGCCGGCGTATACCAGACCAGCAGGCCCAGGCCGCTCAAGGCCGCCAGCCCGCAGCCGATGAGGATGAAGGGCTTGTGCCTGCCCCGCTTGTCGGCCAGCAGGCCAAGCGGTATGCGCAGCAGCAGCTGGGTAAAGCCATACATGCCGCCCACCAGGCCCATGAATCCGGCGCTGGCGCCCAGGCGGATCAATTCCTTATTGATATAGGGCGTGATGGCGTACTGTGAATACCAGAAAAGCGCCGTCAGCGTGCCCAGCAGGGCCGCCGCGCCGCGATAAGAAGTGGTTTCCGGCTGTGATCCCTGCTGCGTCGCCTGCATGAGAAGGCCTCCTTATATGTGCGAATAGAACATTAGCACAACGGGCGGGCGCAGGCAACAGCAGGGCTATGTTTTGGCCTCATTGGGGCTATTGGTTTGGGGTATTTGAGCTGATGGCGGAGATAACGAGGCTGTGCATCAATGGACAGGCAGGCAAAAAACTGGTATTTGCCTTTCAACTGTCCTTCAATCGCTTTAGTAGACAGTCGCAGATTCCCACACAACTTTCTGATGAAATCGAAATGATTAATCTTTCAAGAGAAAGAGCGCCTGCATATAGTCTCGGCGGCTGTAGAGCACACGGTCCACATACATGCAGTCATCTTTCACCCGGTAAAAGGCCAGATACTCCTTGAAGATGATAAAGTAATACCCGGTAAAGCCGCCGTCATAAGACAGCGGCGCGCCAGCATGGGGGAAATCCCGCTTATCCTCCAGGCACTGCATCAGGCCATCCACATAGTTCAGCGCGATGTCCTCGTCCTGGCTGATCTCTCGTATCTGGGCATGCATGCGCCGCAGATCCTCCACCGCCATGGGCGAATAGCGCAGGCCACAGCTCATGGTCTGGGGCGGTGGAAGAGCGCGCGGACATCCGCGGCGTCTATCCATGTCTCCTCTTCGCCCGACTGCCTGCCCTCCTGTAGATCGCACATCAGACGCAGCATGGCCCTGGCCTTTTCAAATGCTTGGTCATCGGCGATGTCACGGATGGTGTAGCGGCCCCTGCCGTTGACGGTCAAGTAGACAGGGGAGCCCTCGGACACCTTCTCCAGCACCTTGCCATAATTGCGCAGGTCGCTTACCGGCTTGATCTCCATGGCACTCGCCTCCTTTTCTGTCCACAGCATAGCACAGATGAAATCATCGTGCAATCTTTCGACTAATTATTCGGTACTGTCAAATTTAGTTCGCAACTTTGGACTCCGTTACCCATGTCATGCCGCCTGATTGTTAAGTGACTTGAGCGACTCTTCGCTCAAGTAGGACCGTGTGACGGACCAATCCTCCGAATACTCCATCAAGTACACCGTGACAAGTCGCAAGTAGGACTCCGGATTGGGGAAGATGCCGACCACCCTGGTTCGCCTCCTGATCTCTTTGTTGAGCCGCTCCAACATGTTGTTGGAGCTGACTTTTCTGGCATCCAGTTTGGGAAATGCCAGAAAAGTCAGCGCATCCTCAAGGCCTTCTTCCAGCGTTTCAATCGCCTTGGGACACTTTTCTCTGTACTGGTTCGCCAATTCCTGTGCCCGCTGCTTTGCCATTGCCAGATCCGTCGTCATCCAAATTCCTTTGAGCAGGTTGGCGAAACGCTCCTTCTCCTTATGCGGGACATGCACCAGGATGTTGCGCAT
>CAKTTM010000160.1 GCA_934615145.1 uncultured Clostridia bacterium
GGTCTACCTCGATGGTGGAGTTGATGGAGACCATGTTGTCATTGAGCCCGATGACATGGGGGTCATTGACATAGCTGCCCGCCAGCACCTCGACGGCCGGGTTGTCATCAACAAAGTCATACAGCTCCTGCGTGCCCATCACGAAGGTGCAGACCATCTTGCCGCGCTGCAGCTGCTTTTTCAGGCCCGATACCGCGCCCGCCTTGTACAGCTTCATCATGCCGGTGGTTAGCATTTCCGTGTGGATGCCCAGGTCCTTCTTGTCCATCAGATAACTGGCCAGGGCATTGGGCATGCCGCCGATGCCCAGCTGCAGGCAGTCGCCGTCCTTGATATAGGGGGCGATCAGGCCGCCGATGATCTTGTCCTTCTCCGTGGGCTCGATCTCGGGCAGTGCGGACACGGGATAGTCCACCTCGATCAGGTGATCGATGCGGTTCAGCGGCAGGTTGAGATCGCCAAAGGTGCGGGGATAGTTGGGGTTGATCTCCAGTATCACCAGATCAGCATGCTCCAGCAGCTCCATCTCATAGGTGTTGGATAGAGAGAGGGAGACATTGCCGTGCTTGTCAGGCATGGCGGCCACGCCCACAAAGATGTTGGGCTTACGGTGCGCCAAGCGCTTGCGGCCGGCAAAGTGCAGGCAGTTGGGCACAAAGGAGGTGCCGCCGCTCTTGTGCGCGCGCCTGGTATCCGCGCTGTAAAACCAGCTGTCGTGCTGGAAACTCTTCGTATAGGCCGGGTTGTTGAAGCACTCAAAGGCCCCCATGGGCAGGCAGGTGGAGATGGTGACATTTTCCAGCCTGTCTGCCGCCGTGTGCAGGTGGCCAAAGAAGGCCTGCGCTGTGGAGCAGCCAAGGCCGGTGACGATATAGTCGTTTGATTTGACCATGTCAACAGCCTGCTGCACGCTGATCAGTTTGTCTTTGTAGTCCATGGTGTTTCCTTTCCAGTGCTTTGCTCTGATGCCTTGCGCATCATACCAGGCGACGGCATCGCGCCGCAAGGCGGTGAAAAAAGGGGAGGAGACCCGAGGGCCCCCTCCCCGGGACTGGGTGGGATTATTCGCCCAGCAGTTCTGCGATGGACTTCATGCCGTCCACGGTGATGAAGGAGGTGGCAGCGTCGGTGTAGTTCTTGACATACTTGGCGAAAGCCATGCCGTCAAGGCCAATGCGCTGCGCGTTGGAGTAATCCACGCCGCCGGAGATCGGCACATTGATGCGCTCGGACTCCATCGCCTCCAGGAAGGCGTCACGGGTGATGTCCTTGTCGGCCAGGCGGTTGATGCCCTCCATGAAAACATTGACTGCGATGTAGGAGGACATGGAGTAGGCGGAGATGCTGTAGGCCGCGGCGGCTTCTTCTGTGATGTAGCCCTTCTCCTTGCCCCAGTTGAGCACATTGAGGAACTCAGCGATGTCTGCAGCCTGACGCTCGGTCTGCGCGGCCGGATCGATGACAACCCAGGCGCCGCCATAGATGTCACCGGCGTCCGCCTCATTGGCGACAGCGGGGACAAAGGTGGGGGCGACGTTGACATAGGACACGATGACCGGGATGCCGCGGGTCTCGGGGTTCTGCTGCATGGCAGTGTAGATGCCGTTGAAGTAGGGCTGGTTGCCGCCGATGACGACGACATCAGCGCCGGCCAGCTGGGCGACCTGGCTGGTCAGCTCATCGGCCACGGTGGTGTTGACCTGGACGCCCAGGATCTCGGGACGCTTGGCCTCTTCGACGGCCTCCATCTGCATGTTGACACCCTGCAGGATCTGGTTGCCCACGTCGTCGGCAGAGTAGATCAGGCCGACCTTCTTAACGCTCTCCACGCCGGAGTCAGCGATGCCGGGCAGGTTGATGGCGCGCAGCAGCATGATGCGGCCTTCGGTGATGTAGATGGGCTGTACGGGGAAGGTGAAGCGCTGGTTGCCCTCGGCAGGCAGGTAGTACTGCAGCGCAGAGCCGGTGCCCCAGTAGACGGAGGGTACGCCGGACTCAACGATATAGTCCTGAGTGGCAGCGATGATCCAGGTGCCCAGGTTGCCGACCATGGAGAAGACCTCGTCGTCCTCGACGAGCTTCTCGATATAGGTCTTGGCCAGGGGGCCTTCGGACTGATCGTCATAGGAGACATGGTCCAGGTAGTAGCCCACGCCGTCAGCGCCCTTGGCGACGCCACCCATGACCTCGTTGATGTACTTGACAAACAGCTTGTAGAACTGGCTGTAGGGCACGCCCACGCCCGCGTAGGCGCCGGCTTCGCACATGACGGAGCCGATCTTGATGGTGCCCTTGAAGTTGACGCCATCCTTCTCAATGGCTTTGGTGTCTACGCCGGTCTCCGCCACCGCGACAGCGGCCAGCGACAGGAGCATGACAAGGACCAGGACCAGGGATAGGATCTTTTTCATGTGGTTTCTCCTTGAGGTATACCTCAGCATTATTTATTAAACACGGGCATCGCTCCCATGCTCAATATCTCTCTTAGGCTTTCTGGCCGCCCAGATAGGCCTCCACCAGGGTCTCGTCGTGTATCAGTTCGCTCGCCCGCCCCTGCATGGAGATGCGGCCAAGCTCCATCACATAGGCATAGTCGGCGATCTTGAGGGTCTGGAAAGCGTTTTGCTCCACGATCAGGATGGTATTGCCCGCCTCGCGCAGCTGCTGAATGATATGGAAGATGTCCCTGATGATCAGCGGCGCCAGGCCGAGCGAGGGCTCGTCGAGCAGCAGCACGCTGGGGCCCGCCATCAGCGCGCGGCCAATGGCCAGCATCTGCTGCTCGCCGCCTGAGAGCGTATTGGCCTGCTGTTTGCGCCGTTCTTTGAGGATGGGGAAGAGGCTGAAGACCTGATCGAGGTTGTCGGCCACGATCTGCTTCTTGCTCTTGCCCTGTCGGCCCTTGATGCCATAGCTGCCGACCATCAGGTTTTCCTCGGTGGTCAGGCCCTGCAGGATCAGGCGGCCTTCGGGGGACTGTATCACCCCCAGCTCTGCGATCTTGTAGGGGTACATCCCCAGCAGCTCCCTGCTGCCGTCCAGCAGGATGCTGCCGGACTTGGCCTTGACGATGCCGGAGATCGTGCGCAGCAGGGTGGACTTGCCCGCGCCATTGGCGCCCAGCAGGGCGACGATGCTGCCCTGCTCTACCTTTAGCGAGATGCCTTTGATCGCGTCAATGGCGCCATAGCTGACAAACAGGTCTTTGACCTCAAGCATTGGCTTGCTCATGCCCGTACCTCCAGTTCCTCAGCGTCGCTGGTGCCCAGGTAGGCTTCCTGCACCACCGGGTCGTTCTGGATTTCCTGAGGGGTACCGTAGGCTAGTTTCTTGCCAAAGGAGATGGCACAGATATGGTCGCACAGATCCATGACCAGGCCCATGTTGTGTTCCACCAGGAAGATGGTGGCGCCATAGTCCTTTTGTATCTGGCGGATGAGCTCGGTCAGCTCCAGCGTCTCCTGGTCATTGAGGCCGGCGGCCGGTTCATCCAATATGATCAGGTGGGCACCGGCCATCAGTGTGCGGGCCAGCTCTACGCGCTTGAGCACGCCATAGGGCTGCCCAACCGGGGGGAAGTCCTTCAGGTGCAGCAGGCCACAATAGTCCAGCACTTTAAGAGCACGCTCGCGGATCACCATTTCCTCCTGCCTGACGCGGCGGGTATTGAATATCTGGTGCCACAGCGAGCTGCGGTACTGCGCGTGGGCGGCGATGAGCAGGTTTTCCAGGATGCTCAGCTCACCGATGACCTCCACATTCTGGAAGGTGCGCACGATGCCTTTGGTGATGATCTTGTGGACATCATAGTTGTTCAGCCGCAGCACATTGCCCTCGCGCGTGCGGTAGAGAATGTTGCCAGAGGTCGGCTTGTAAAACTGGGTGATGCAGTTGAAGACCGTGGTCTTGCCCGCGCCATTGGGGCCGATCAGGCCGAAGATCTCGCCCTGCTTGACATCAAAGCTCAGGTTGTCCACCGCACGCAGGCCGCCAAAGACCATGCTCAGCTCATCCAGTCGCAGGCAGACATCCTCTGGCAGATGGTGATCGGCCTGGCTCTCGCTGCTGAGCAGCTGGGCCTGCTTTTGCTTCAGGCTGGCCTCAAGGGCCTGCTCCCTGGCCTGCTGACGCTTAGCATAGCCGCTGAGCCTGCGCTGATCCTTGGCCAGCATTTGCCGCTTTGCCTGTGCCAGCCGGGCAGACAGGGCCTCCTTGGCCTGCTGATGTTCGGCTTGTCTTTGTGCCAGTTGTTCAGCGCTGGGCTGAGCGGCCTTGGCCTGGCTCAGCGCCTGCTGATGGAGGTCGCTCAGCTCCTGCTCTTGCTTGGCCTGCAGTTCCTCCAGCTTGAGGGCAGAGGCGGGGGACAGCTGACCACCCTCTTTGAGGCGACCGGCCTTGTCCAGCAGGCCCTCCTTGCGCCGCAGGTCCTGGCGCAGGCGGCGATAGGCCAGGCGCTGACGCTGCTGGATACCAGGCAGCCGCTTGGCCAGCATCGCCTGCGCGGCTTCCTCTGCCGGCAGCAGCGCCAGGGCCTGCTGCTCAAGCTGCCTGGCCTCAGCGGCCTCGATGCGCGCCAGCTTTCGCTCGCGCTTTTCCTTGCTTAGCTTTTCCTGCAGCTTGAGGGTGTCTTGCCCCAGGCGGATATCGTTTTCGATCCGCTCGATCTGCTCAAAGAGCCTGCGCCGCTCTTTAGCGGCAGCCTTGCTCCCCAGATAGCGCGGGTCAGTCGTCTTCGCCATACAGATACAACCGCCTTTTTTCAGTCAGCCGACGCACAGACTGCTTCATGCGCTGTCCCAGCT
>CAKTTM010000161.1 GCA_934615145.1 uncultured Clostridia bacterium
GGCCCGCGCCGTGCACGGCAAGGAGCAGATCGCCATCTTCTTCATCATGCTCTTCATGTCCATCGGCGGCGCCACGGGCGTCTTTGGCAATGTGACGCTGGTGCTGATCCCCATTGGCATCTACCTGTCACAAGCCATGGGCTTTGACAAGACGCTGGGCTTCTACATGATATTCTTTGGCTCCTTCTCCGGCTTCAATGTGGGCTGGGCCAACGCCGGTGTGCTGGGCCTGGCGCAGAACATCGCGCAGCTGCCGCTGTTTAGCGGCATCGAGGTGCGCATCTTCTTCCACCTGGTCAACTTCCTGCTCAGCTACGGCTTCGTGCTGCTGTACTACAGCCGCATCAAGAAGGATCCCACCAAGAGCCTCAACTACGAGCCGGGCATGACGGTGGATCAGTACATGGGCAGCCCTGACCACAAGGGCCTGGATGATACCAGGCTGAGCATGGCGCAGATACTCTCCCTGGTGGCGGTCTTCGCCGGCATCGGCGTGGTGATCGTGGGCAGCCTCACCAGCAAGTGGGGCCCGCTGGAGATCAGTGCCACCTTCCTGATCGTGGCCATCGTCATCGGCCTGGTCAACCGCAGCGGCCTCAACGGCACCGCGCAGAGCTTCATCAAGGGCTGTGCCGCCCTGGTGCCCGCCGCCTTCATCGTGGGCTTCTCCAATGCCATCATGGTGCTGCTCAATCAGGGCATGATACTGGACACCATCGTCAACTCGCTCTCAGAGCCCATCCAGCGCATGGGCGCCGTCGCCGGCGCCAACATGATGCTGGGCGTCAACATCATCATCAGCCTGCTGATCTCCTCCGGCTCCGGCCAGGCGACCACCGTCATGCCCATCATGACGCCTGTGGCCGACCTCACCGGCATCACCCGCCAGGTGGCCGTGCAGGCCTTCCAGTTTGGCGATGGCTTCACCAACTGCATCGTGCCCACCGTGGGCACCCTGATGGGCGGCCTGGGCTTCGCTGGGCTGAGCTACGGCAAGTACTTAAAGAAGGTGCTGCCCCTCATCCTCATCCAGCTGGCGCTGAGCTTTGTGGCCATCACCGTGCTGCAGAGCATCGGCTGGACCGGCCTGTAAGGAGGCGTATCCATGATTGATCTGTCTGGTCTGACCCGCGCGCTGGCCCCTGAGATGGTGGCCATCCGCAACCGCCTGCACGAGTACCCGGAGTTGTCCATGCAGGAGTTTAAGACATCGGCGCTGGTGCATGACTATATCCGCCAGCATATCCGCTACGCCCGCCTCAAGCAGGTGGGCGAGACCGGCATCTACCTGGAGATACAGGGCAGCAAGGGCGATAGCGACCGCTGCATCGCCTTTCGCGGCGACATGGATGCCCTGCCCGTGCAGGAGGCGCAGGGCAATGAGCCCAGAAGCCGGGTGGAGGGCGTCATGCACGCCTGCGGGCACGATGTGCACACCGCCATCAACCTGGGCGCCGCCCGGCTGCTCAGCGACATGCGTGATCAGTTTGCCGGCACCGTGGTCTTCCTCTTCCAGCCCGCCGAGGAGGTGCTCAAGGGCGCACGCCTTTTCCTGGAGGATCCGGAGATCGACTTTTCAAAGATCAAGGCCATGGTGGGCGAGCATGTCTCGCCTGAGATGAACGCCGGGCAGATCGGCGTGCGCCAGGGCCCTATCCTGGCCAGCGCTGACAAGTTCACCATCACCGTCACCGGCAAGGGCGGCCACGCCGCCCACCCGCATACCGTGCAGGATCCCGTCGTCGCCAGCGCCGCCATCATCATGGCGCTGCAGACGCTGATCTCCCGCCAGCTGCAGCCCACCGACGCCGCGGTCGTCTCCGTCTGCCAAGTGGAGGCCGGGCGCGCGCATAACATCATCCCCGACTCCGTCACCCTGACCGGCACCGCGCGCGCGGTCAAGCCCGCCTCCCGCGACATGCTGGAAGAAAGCATCGCCCGCGTGGCGAGCAGTACCGCGCAGGCCCTGCGCTGCACGGCCCGGGTCGATTACGAGCGCGGCGTGCCGCCTCTGATCAGCGAAAAGGACTGGGTGGACCGCGCCATCCGCGTGGGCGAGACCCTGCTGGGTGAGGAGGGCGTGGTCATCATGGAGGCGCCTTCCATGGGCGGCGACGACTTTGCCTTCCTCAAGGAAAACCGCGACGGCGTCTTCATCCGCCTTGGCTGCCGCACGCCCGGCGGCCCTTACGGCTCCATGCACGCCCCCAGTTTCTACTGCGATCCCGCCGCCATCTTTACCGGCATCAGCACCATCGCCGGCATGGCGCTGGATTACTTCGAGGTGCCCTTCCACTAAAGCCCCGGCAAACGGACGCAACATTGCATATCCTCCGGCTTTCCGGTAGGATATGTTTGTTTTATCCCATCGTCATACATCTAGAGGAGCAGCATCATGCCCAAAAACTACGGCTTCATCTCGGACAAGATCAGGGGCCTGATCCACGGCGCGGACTATAATCCTGACCAATGGCTGCATGTTGAAGGCATCCTGGAGGAGGATATCCGCTACATGCGCCAGGCCGGCTGCAATGCCATGGCCGTCAACATATTCGGCTGGAGCGCCTGCGAGCCGCAGGAGGGTGAGTACCGCTTTGACTGGCTCGACCGGGTGATCGACAGGCTCTACGAGGCCGGCATCTATGCCATATTGGCCACGCCCTCGGGCGCCAGGCCGGCCTGGATGTCGCAAAAGTATCCTGAGGTGCTGCGCGTCAACCGCGCGGGACAGCGCCATCTGCACGGGGGGCGGCACAACCATTGCTACACCTCGCCCGTCTACCGGCAGAAGGTACAGACCATCAACGAGCAGCTGGCCCTGCGCTACGGGCAGCACCCGGGGCTCATCCTCTGGCATGTGTCCAACGAATATGGCGGAGAGTGCTATTGTGATCTGTGCCAGGAGGCTTTCAGAGACTTCCTGAAGGCACGCTACGGCACGCTCGACGCCCTCAACCAGGCCTGGTGGGCCGCCTTCTGGAGCCATACTTATTCCGACTGGTCGCAGATCGAGCCGCCGATGGCCCATGGCGAGAATTCCGTGCATGGGCTGAACCTGGAGTGGCAGCGCTTCCGCACCCACCAGACGCTGGACTTTTATCTGGCCGAGTGCGAGCCGCTGCGCAGGCTGACGCCCAATATGCCCATCACCACCAACTTTCATGATTACATCAACATCGACGGCTCCCCGGACTATTGGGCGCTGGCGCCGCATGTGGACATCATCAGCTGGGACAATTACCCCCTCTGGCATGGCGAGCGCCCGCAGGCCATCGAGGCCGGCCGCCGCGCCTTCATCCACGATATCAACCGCTCCTTCAAGGGCGGCCGCCCCTTCATGATGATGGAGAGCTCGCCCGGCGCTACCAACTGGCAGCCGGTGGCCAAGCTGCGCCGCCCCGGTATGCACGCGCTGTCCTCGATGCAGGCCATCGCCCACGGCTCGGACACGGTGCAGTACTTCCAGTGGCGCAAGTCGCTTGGCTCAAGCGAAAAGTTCCACGCCGCGGTGCTGGATCATTATGTGACGGACAAAAACCGCATGTTCCAGGAGGTCTGTGAATTGGGCCGGGTGATGGCCCAGATGCCGGGCATCGCGGGCACTAGCGTTGCGCCAGAGGTGGCCATCATCTACGATTGGGAGAACCTCTGGGCCCTGAATGACGCCAGCGGCCCCCGGCAGCAGCGCAAGGACTACTTTGAGACCGTGCAGAGCCACTACCAGGCCTTCTGGCAGCAGGGCATCCCCTGCGATGTGATATCGTCCCAGTGCGAGATGTCCGGCTACCGCCTGGTGATCGCGCCCATGCTCTACATGTTAAAGCCCGAGGCCGCGGCGCATATCCGCGCCTTTGTGCAGCAAGGCGGCACGCTGGTCACTACTTACTGGAGCGGTATTGTGGATCAGAGCGACCTGTGCTTTACCACCGGCCGCCCCGGCCCGCTGCGCGATGTCTGTGGCATCTGGTCAGAGGAGCTCGACGCCCTCTACGACGGCCAGAGCAATCAGGTGCGCGTGACAGCGGATGGGCTGCCTTTTAGCGCCAGCTATCAGGCCGAGGTTTTCTGCGACCTGGTGCATCTGGAGGGCGCGCAGGCCTTGGCCGTCTATGGGGATGACTTCTACCAAGGCAGGCCGGCGCTCACCCTTAACTACTTTGGCCAGGGCCAGGCCTACTACATCGCCTTTCGCAGCTATGACGGCTTCCTAAACGACTTCTACCGCATGCTGGCAGCTGACCTGGCCCTGCGCCGCGCCTTCCCGGCAGAATTGCCCGAAGGCGTCACCGCCACCATCCGCGAAGACGAACGGCAGCAGTACATCTTCCTGCAAAACTACGAGGCCAGGCCCTGCCTGCTGCGCTGGACGGGCGGGGCTTACCAGGATGTGCTGACACAGCAGCGCCTCCAGGGCAACCTGGAGCTGACCGGCTACGGCTGGCGGGTGCTAAAGCCTGAGTGAATGCATAGAGGGGCCAAAAATACAGCCGGGGATTGTAAAGCACCCGGCGCTTTGCTATAATGTGCTGACACAAGGTTGCTCAAGAACAATCTATAGGAGGAGACACATGAAGAGATTTCTGACCCTGCTGATGGTGCTCGCGCTGGCCCTGCCCTTTGGGGTGCTGGCGGGTGAGACCTATGAAGTTGCCCTGGTCACCGACGTGGGCAATATTGACGACAAGTCCTTCAACCAGGCGTCCTGGGAGGGCGTGGTGGAGTACGCGACGGCCAACAATGTCAGCCACGCCTACTATCGCCCCA
>CAKTTM010000162.1 GCA_934615145.1 uncultured Clostridia bacterium
AGCTCAGCCACAGCAAGCGCCGCCTCTTCGAAAAGCTGATCACCCCCGGCGAGGCCATGCCGCAAAAACTCAGCCAGCAGGATGTGCTCAAGCTCTTCTCCAAGGATCTGCAGGAGGCGGAGGAGGGGGAGGGATGAGGCTCTCTTCTCAATCCTCTTTGAGCCAGACAGCCATGGCGGCCTGGTCACGGTTGTTCCAGGCAAAGTAGGGAATCAGCCTGCCCTCCTCAAACTGCAGCAAATGCATCCCCTCTAACACACCCTGCCCCGGCACAAGCCGGGGTTCTTTCTTTGGCGCCCTGACATCGGCATGAAAGTATTCGCGCACATAGCCAGGATAGTCCATCTCTTCAGCGCAATACACGATCGGCCCGCGGGCGAAAGCCACACGGCCCGCGGTTTCCTGCACGCGCTCATCCTGCCTAAGCCGCCGCACAGGCATGTCCAGTGTCAACTCATATACCAGGCCGCTGTTGAGAGGCAGGCTGACATAGCCCTGGTGGCTCTCAAGCTGTTTGCCGTTGACCTGCCAGTGCTCGCACCAGCCGGGGATGCGCAGGCGAAGCTCACTCAGCCCTCCTGCCTGCTCAAGGCTGATGCTGACGCGCCCATCCCAGGGATAATCGGTCTGCACCACCAGCCGCGTCGCCTGACTGCCCTCCCCCAGGCTCAGTGTGCCGGCGATATACTGATTGATCATCAGGCTATCACCCCGCTGAGCATAGGCATAGCCTGCCACTGAGGGCAGGAAGCGCATCAGGTTGGTGGGGCAGCAGGAGCAGTCAAACCAGGGCCGCCTACGCGTCTTGCCCACCGAGGCCAGCGGATTGTCGTAGAAGAACAGATCGCCCGACAGCGACAGACCTGCCAGCGCGCCATTGTACAGCTCCAGCTCCACGATGTCGGCGTAGCTTCCCTCGCCCTCCAATAGGTTCAGCCGCTGGTGCCACATGGCCATGCCGATGGCGGCGCAGGTCTCGCAGTAGGCGGTCAGGTTGGGCAGATGATAGTCCCGGGTAAAGCCCTCATGCCGCGAATCCTGGCCGATGCCACCGGTAACATACATGTTGGCGGGCACCGTGTTGCGGTGCAGGCTCAGCACCGCCTCACGCAGCGCCTGGTCATCCTGCAGCGCAGCCAGGTCTGACATCGCGCTGTAGTAATACATCGCCCTTACCGCGTGCCCGGTCACCCGGCGCAGCTGGCTGGCCGGCAGATCATCCTGGCAATAGACGCTGTCCAAGCCCTGCTGGCGGAAGGAGGCGGCGTCCAGATGTCCATGGCCTCGTTCCTCCACCAGCCAGCGGGCAAAATCCAGGAAGTCCGTCCGCCCGGTGACCTCTGACAGCTTGACCAGCGCCAGTTCCAGGCCCTGGTGCCCGACCACCCAGTGCCGCAGCCCTGGACCGAACAGGCTCATCATGTGCTCCGCCGCGCGCACGGCGCAGCGCAGCCACTTATCCCGGCCGGTGGCATGGTAGTAGGCGATCGCCGCCTCGATCATGTGGCCGATGCAGTAATCCTCATGCATGCCCATGTCTGTCCAGCGCTGACTGCGATCGGTCAGGCTATAGTAGGTGTTGATGTAGCCATCCTCCCATTGGGCGGCACAGATGTCGTCAATGATGGCTTCCGCCTGGTGCGCCAGGGCCTCGTCCGGCTGATCGGCCAGCAGGTAGGCAATGCCCTCCAGTATCTTGTATACATCACTGTCGTTAAAATAGATGCCCTGGAAACCGCCTTCCTCCCGGCCGGCTGCGCGTCGGAAGTTGGCCAGCCTGCCGGTAGCCTCGCACTTGTCCAGGCACAGCTGGGCCGTCGTCCGCGTCACCACCTGGAGACGCTGTGCCCAGAAGCCTTTGAGATCACTGATATGGTCAAAGGAAATAGAACGCCAGGGCGCTGAAATAGCCATGCATAGCCTCCATGAATGTAGTATCCGGCTCAGCCTTTGAGCCCGGTCAGGGCGATGCCCTCGATCAACTGTTTTTGTCCAAACAGGAAGATGATGATACAGGGCAGCACCACCACGGTAGAGGCCGCCATGACCAGGTTCCACTTGGTCGCGTACTGACCGCGGAAAGACAGCAGGCCAATGGCCAGTGTAAACTTCTTGGGGTCGTTGAGGTAGAGGATGGGGCCAAAGTAATCATTCCAGACATCCAGGAAGCGGAACAGCGCCACCACGATCACCGCGGGCCGGGCCAATGGCAGGATCACCCGCAGGTAAATCTGAAAGTAGCTGGCGCCGTCCACAAAGGCAGCCTCATCCAGCTCCTTGGGGAGGGACTGAAAGAACTGCCGCAACAGGAAGATGTTGAAGATGCCGCCGCCAAAGAAGGCCGGCAGGGTCAGCGGCCAGAAGGTGTTGATAGCAGACAGCTTGCTCCAGCCGATGTAGGTGGGGATGATGGTGACGGCGCTGGGCAACATCAGGCCTGTCATCAGGATGGCAAACCACAGATCCCGCCCGCGCCACTCGATGCGTGAGAAGGCAAAGGCAGCCAGCGTGCTGGTGATCAGCGTGCCCGCCAACACAAGGGCGATGACATACATGGTGTTGAGGAAATAGCTCATGAAGGGCACATAGGTCATGGCATCGATGTAGTTTTGCCATAGCATCTCGCTGGGCCAGTAGATATAGGGCCGGACGGATGCGATCTGCGTGCTGGTCATCAGGCTGGAGCGAATCATCCAGTACATGGGGAGCACATAGAAGGCGGCCAGCGCAATCAGCACCACATAGAGCAGAACACGGGACAGTATCCGCTTGGGCGAGCGATGCCGGTGCCGGCTGTGCAGCGCTGTGGACTGTGTCGTCACGTCAGTTCCCTCCCTCATAGTAGACCCAATGCTTGGATGTCTTCATCACAAACATGGACAGGGCGACCACCACGATGAACAGCAGCCAGGCCTCGGCTGATGCCAGGCCCATCTGCATATGGGTAAAGGCGGTTCGCCACAAGTTATACACATAGAAAAGCGAGGCATTGCCAGGCCCGCCCTGGGTCATGATATAGGCGGTGCCAAAGACCTGGAAGGCACCGATCATCCCCATGATGCCGTTGAAAAACAGCGTGGGGGTGATCATGGGCAAAGTAATATAGAGGAACTTGTGAACCGCGTTACCGCCGTCCACATCCACCGCCTCGTAGAACTGCCGGGGAATATTTTGCAGACCCGCCAGGAAAATGACCATCGTGGAGCCCGTACCGAACAGGCCCATGAAGACAATTGAGGGAATGACTGTATCCTTGCCAAATATCCACTGCGAGCGCGGCAAACCCAGCGTGCGCAGTATCATGTTGAACACGCCGTAGTTTGGGTTCATCATCAGCAGCCAGACAAAGCTGATGGCCACCGCCGGCACAATGACCGGAAAGTAAAAGATGGTGCGAAACAGCGCGCGCATCTTCATCTCACGATTGAGAAACAAGGCCAGGCCAAAGGCGTAGATGAGGTTGGCAGGCACGGAAAGCACCACATACTTCAGCGTCGCCCGCACCGAATCAAAGAACCAGGGGTCCTGCCCGGTCAGCAAGGTCCTGTAGTTATCCAGCCCGATGAATTTGGCGTTTGAGATAATATTGTAGTCGGTGAAGCTGAACACCAGGCTGGCGATCATCGGGCCTACGGTAAAGATCATAAAGCCCAGGATCGCAGGCAGGGCAAAGAGCATCCCCATGCGTTGGCGGTGCCTTGCTAACTGGCTGCGCGGGCCCTTTGGCCCATTGGGCTTGATGGACAGATACTGCGACATCCTCTCGCCTCCTTGTGTACGCGGGGAGCCGCCCTCACGGGCGGCCCCCCGATATCAGTCAGCTATCAGTAGTAAACGCCGGCAAACAGGGGCAGCACGGTATCCTTGACGGAGTCCAGCGCCTCCTTGGCGGTCATCTCACCCAGCCAGACCGCGTCCATGGCAGGGTTGATCACAGCCATGATCTTGGAGAAGTTCTTGACCCTGAACTGCCACAGCGGCTCGGCATACTTGAGCATGCCCTCCACGATGACCTCGGTGTAGCCCTTGGGGTGCTTGTCTGTTTGCGCCCACTTGGCCAGCAGCTCGGGGTTGGTGTACCACTCAGCCTCCATGGGCATCCACAGGCCGGAGTTGAGCAGCGGCAGCGTGTTCTCAGGATCGACCAGGAACTTGTAGAACTCCCAGGCCTCCTCGGGGTGCTTGGTGTCGGCCATGATGGCCAGGCAGCCACCCATCAGGCGGGTATAGGGCTTCTCAAAAACAGGGTAGGGGGCCAGGCCATACTCCACACCAGCCTGCATCAGCGAGGTATTGGCCCAGTGGCCGTTCATGCTCATGGCGTAGTTGCCGGTCAGGAAGGCATCGGTCATGCCAGGCATGGAGCTGCGCACGGTGGGATCGGGGGCGACATGGTGCACATAGATCAGGTCCGCCAGCTTCTGGATGGAGTCAGCAAACTGCGGCTCATCAAAGATGGCCAGTGCCTTGCCGTCGGGCGTGACAAAGTCCGCGCCCATGGAGCCCATCAGCACGCTGTAGCTGGTGGCAAACCAGCTGGGCACATTGACCGCGTACTGGATGACATCATCCTTGTTGAAGCCCTCTTCGGCCGCCGTCTTGCCGTTGCCGTCGATGGTCAGCTTCTTGCAGATCTCGACAAACTCATCCCAGGTCCAGGCGTCTTCATAACCCTTGGGGGCCTCAACGCCGGCCGCTTCAAAGGCGGGGATGGAGTAGAAGATGGCAGCGACCTGCGGGCCAAGTGCGTAGCCCATGAT
>CAKTTM010000163.1 GCA_934615145.1 uncultured Clostridia bacterium
GGGCTCCCGACAGATCTTTGGTCAGGATATACCACTCACGGAGAGCAAGTTCATCTTTAGCTACGATGGCCTGATCAAATCCGGCATTGACTTTGAGAGGATTGAAATCTCAGAGGACGAGGCCACTCGAACGATTAGGGTAAGACTCCCTGAAGTGAAGGTGCTCAGCATCGAAGTCGATGAGAAGAGCTTCGAGGTGTTTGATGCGTCCAACAACATCTTCAACCCCCTAAGGCTTGAGGATATGAATACATCCATCATTGAGCTAAAGCAAAAGGTCGAGGAGCGAGCCATCCAACAGGGCCTGTTGGTTAATGCGCGCGCTAACGCCGAATCACTTATTCGTGCTTTTCTAACGGGAAGCAGTAGCAATACGCAGTTTGAGATAGTTTTTGAGCGATAACATGCTGTCGAGTAGCTCCTGGAAATCTAGTAATTACGAGTTTGAAATATCGAGGTGAACAGAATTGCTGTATAGCTTGTTTGGATGCTTGCTGATTGGATCTCTGGTAATTGTTGGAGTCGTTGTACTCTTCTACATTTATCTTCTGGTCTCAGCTTGGTTTTGACCATGCTTGCTCGTTAGTAGGCGGGCTTCCCATTCAAAGCCAAGCCTCTACTTGATGAACTTCACGATCTCATCCATCGCCTTGCGCTTCTTGGGTCTTGCAGTCTCGTCCTTGGCGTAGCCAAGCGCGATCACCAGCCGCAGGCGGGCGCCGGTGGGGATCTGCAGCAGGTCCATCAGCCGGGGCTCGTCAAACCAGCCCATGATGCAGGTGGACAGGCCCAGCGCCGTGGCGGCCAGGCAGAGCTGGCCCACGGAGAGGCCGATGTCGATGGAGGAATAGGGCTGATCCTTGTGCCGGGCGCCAAAGCGGGCGCTCAGGTTGCTCTCCGCCTCCCAGACGGCGATGAGGCAGGGCGCCTGCGATACAAAGCCATTGAAGCCGGGCCCTTGCATCAGGGGTGCCATGTATTTCAGGGTCTGCGCCCCCGTCACCGCCACATAGCGCCAGGGCTGGCCATTGCTGGCGCTGGGCGCGATGCGCGCGGCCTCCAATACCTTCTCCAGCTTGTCCTGCTCGACCGGTCTGTCCTGATAGGCGCGGCAGCTTTGCCGCCTGTCGATCAGCTCAAAGTAGTCCATCAGCCCGCCCCCAGCTTCTGATCTTTTGCGATCACGGCGGCCACCGCCTCATGCACCGCGTGGTCAAAGCCATGGGTGGCCAGGGCGTGCACGCCCTCGATGGTGGTGCCGCCGGGCGAGCAGACCTGATCCATCAGCTGGCGGGGATGGATGCCCGCCTGCTGTACCAGCTGCGCGCTGCCGCGGGTCATCTGTGCGGCGACCTCCTGCGCCAGAGCCCTGGACAGGCCGGCCTTGACACCGGCCGAGGCCAGGGCGTCAATGTACTCAAATGTAAAGGCGGGCGCCGCTCCCCCGATGGCGGAGAAGGCGGCGAACAGCGGCTCAGGCAGCTCGTGTACGCTGCCCACGGCGCTGAAAATATCGCGCGCGATGTCCAGCTGCTGGGCCGTGACGCTGGCATTGGCGCAGACCGCGCTGCTGGCCAGGCCCACACGGGCCAGCAGGCTGGGCATCACGCGGATGATGGGCGTCTTGGTGCCGAGCAAGCCCTCATAGAAGCTGATGGGCTTGCCCGCCGCGATGGTGATCACCAGCCTGCCCTTCAGCGCCTGGGCCTGCTCATTCAGCAGCGACTGCAGGGTCTGAGGCTTGACCGCGAGCACGATGACATCGGCCTGGTTAATGGCCTGCGCGGCGTCTGCCGTCAGTTGTAAGCCCAGCGGCTCCGCCAGGCTGGCCGCCCGCTGCTGGTCGATTTCATAGCCCTGCAGGCGCTCCCCTTCAAAGCGGCCCGAGGCCCGCATGCCCCGGATGATGGCCTCGGCCATGTTGCCCAGGCCCAGGAAGGCATAAGTCATCTGGTCTGCCCCTCCCCCTCGATGAGGTATTTGTAGCTGCACAGGTTGGTGATGCCCACCGGGCCCCGGCAGTGCAGCTTTTGCGTGGCGATACCGATCTCGGCGCCAAATCCGAACTCGCCGCCATCGGTGAAGCGGGTGGAGGCATTGTGATAGACCGCCGCCGCGTCCACCTGGTCAAAGAAGCGCTGCTTGGCCTCAAGGTCATGGGTGATGATGGCCTCCGAGTGCTGGGTGCCGTAGCGGGCGATGTGGCGCATGGCCTCGTCAATGCTGCCCACCACCTTGACGGCCATGATCAGGTCATTGTACTCGCGGCCCCAGTCCTCCTCCGCGGCGGGCTTAGCCTGCGGTATCAGCGATAGGGCCGCAGGATCCGCGCGCAGCTCCACCCCCTGCGCTATCAGGGCCTGGGCGATCTGCGGCAGGGCGCGGGGCGCGATATCCTGGTGGATCAGCAGGCACTCGGCGGCGTTGCAGGTGCTGCAGCGGTTGCACTTGGCATTGACGGTGACCGTCAGCGCCATGTCGATGTCTGCCGCCTTGTCCACATAGACATGGCAGACGCCCTCGCCGGTCTGCAGCACGGGTACGGTGGCGTTCTCCAGGGCCGCCTTGATCAGACCCGGCCCTCCTCTTGGCACCAGCAGGTCCACATAGGGGCGCAGCTTCATCAGCGCGGTGGCGGACTCGCGGCTGGTGTCCTCCACCAGCTGCACGCTGTCGCGCGGCAGGCCGGCTTCGTCCAGGGAGTCGCGTATCAGGGCGCACAGCGCGGTGTTGGTGTGGATGGCCTCCTTGCCGCCGCGCAGGATGACGGCGTTGCCGCTTTTGAGGCACATGGCCGCGGCATCGATGGTCACATTGGGGCGGGATTCAAAGATGACCGCGATCACGCCCAGGGGCACCGACACCCGCCTAATGCGCAGCCCGTTGGGGCGCTCACCCTCCCAGAGGGTCTGGTGGATGGGGTCGGGCAGGGCGCGCAGCTCCTGCAGCGCGGTCACCATGCCCTCGATGCGGCCCTGGGTCAGCCGCAGGCGGTCGACCATGGCGCTGCTTAAGCCCTCGGCCACCAGTATGTCGGCCTGGTTGGCCTGCATCAGGGCAGCCGCCTTGCTCTGCAGCGCCTGGCCGATCAGGCCAAGCGCCCGGTTGCGCTGGGCGCCTGTGCTCAGCGCCAATAACCTGGCCGCCTCGCGCGCCTTCTCTCCCATATGTTTAAGCATTGGCTGTCACTCCTTTGAAATAGGTGCCGATGTCCTGGCGCTCCAGCACCTTGTAGATGTTGTCGGCCGGGCGGCCGTTGATGATCCAGGTGTCGATGCCGGCCTGTGTGGCGATCTGCGCGGCGTGCAGCTTGGTCTCCATGCCGCCGGTGCCGTGCGCGCTGCCGGCGCCGCCGCAGATGCGCCATAGCTCGGGCGTGATGGCATCCACCCTGGGGATGCGCTTGGCCTGCGGGTTGTGCCGGGGGTCGGCGTCATAGAGGCCGTCGATGTCGGACAATATGATCAGCTCGTCGGCGTGCACCAGCTCGGCCACGATGGCAGACAGGCTGTCGTTGTCGCCGTAGACGATCTCTTCCACCGCCACGGCGTCGTTCTCATTGATGATGGGCATCACGCCCAGGGAGAAGAGGGTGTTGAAGCAGGCCACGAGGTTGTGGTGGCGCTTGGGGTCGTCCACATCCTCCTTGGTGATCAGCAGCTGGCCCACCTTGTGGCCATACTCGGCAAACATCTTGTCATACATGAACATCAGCTCGCATTGACCGACGGTGGCGGCGGCCTGCTTGCTGGGCGTATCTTTAGGACGCTCTTGCCAGCCCAGCTTACCAACGCCCACCGCGATGGCGCCCGATGTCACCAGCGCCACCTGGTAGCCCGCGTTCATGATGTCGCTGAGCACACGCACCAGCGCCTCAAACTCCCGAATATTGCTGCGCCCCGAGGGATGGGTCAGCGTGGAGGTGCCCACCTTGACCACGATGCGCTTTTGTCCGCTTGCCTTCTGCATGACCATACGCTCCTTTGAGGGCTTATGCCCTCAGGATGAGTATACGGTCTTGGCGCGGCTAATTCAAGATGTGCCCGGCGCTATTGCCGCCTGGTCTGGCGCAGCAGCGCCATGACCTCGTCGGTTTTGAGCACCTTGCCATAGCTCAGCACCCGGCCATCCACCACCAGCGCGGGCGTGGTCATCACGCCGTAGGCGGCAATCCGGGCAAAGTCGGTCACATGATCGATGCTGGTATCCATCTGCAGATTCTCAAGCGCCTGCCGGGTGGCCGCGGCCAGCGCATGGCACTTGTCACAGCCGCTGCCCAGTATCTTGACAGCGCTGCTTTGTGCGGGGGCAGCTGCGGCCTCCTGCTTCTTCCTGCCAAACAATGCCATGCCTTTTGCTCCTCTCAGCTGATCAAGGGTTGGATCAGATTGAATATATAGCCCACGATGATGATGCCCAGCGTGCAAATCGAGATGAACAGCGTCAGCAGCCTGGGCTTGACGGCCTTTCTGAGCATGATCAGTGAGGGCAGCGACAGCGTGGTCACCGCCATCATGAAGCTCAGGATGCTGCCCAGCAGCGCGCCCTTGGCATAGAGTGCTTCAGCAATCGGGATGGTGCCGAATATATCGCCATACATGGGCACGCCGATGAGGGTGGCCAGCACCACGCCCAGCGGGTTGTCGCTGCCCAGCACGCTGCCCACCCAGTCCTCAGGGATCCAGTTGTGAATCAGGGCGCCGATGCCCACCCCCACCAGGATATAGGGAAAGACC
>CAKTTM010000164.1 GCA_934615145.1 uncultured Clostridia bacterium
TGCTGGGCTTTCGCCTGGCGGCCTGGCGCAGGCAGCGGCGCGGCCAGCCCCTGCCCAGCTACGCCACGCGCTACCGGATGCTGTACAATCCGGGCCTGCGCCTCATCAGCCTGACCAAGGCGCTGGCGGCGCTGCTAATGCTATTGGCGCTGGCGATGCTGGCGGCGGGCCTGTACATGCTGTGGCTATGGCGATTGGAGACGCCCCAGCAGGGGCAGGAGCTGCTGCGCTGGTACACAACGCTATACCTGGTGCCCAACGCGCTGCTGATGTTCAACTCTGGCGTGCCTGCGCTGGCGGCGGCGCTGTTCCACCTCATCTGGCGGGGCGGCCTGCGCCGCCTGCGCACCGGCAGGCTCTTCCTCATCATGGCGCTGCTGTTTAGCCTGGTGCAGTGGCTGCTCAGCCACGCGGATACCGGGCTGCCGCAGGCGCGGCTGATCCCGATGCTGAGCCTGACGCAGATCGTACTATTGCTGATATTGCTGCCGCTGGCCTGGCGCTGCGGCAGGCGGGAGAAGCGGCTGATCTCAGCCTGAAGTTTCGCTCAGGGGATGTCCAATTGCAGCAGCACTTCATCCTCCGGCAGAAAGCCGCAGCCTGTATACAGCGCCTGCGCGGCCTGATTGTCCTGCCCTGTCAGCACGCTGAGCTGTTGGGCGCCCTGGGCGCGCAGCAGGGCCAGCATCTGCTGCACCAGCGCCCTGCCGATGCCCTGCCCGCGATGGGCGGGCAGCACGTAGAGCTCGGTGAGCTGTCCTGAGGGCCGGGCATAGCACAGCGAGCGGATCAGCTGCCCGCAGCAGAAGCCCAACAGCGCCTCGTCCCGCGCCGCTACCAGCACCAGCTCCTGCGGGTTGGCGCCAAGGCTGGCCGCCGCCTGCGCCGGGCTGCTGCAGCCAGGGCCGTTGAAGGCATTGTTGAGGGCGGATAGCTGGGCCGCGTCCTGGGGTCCGGCCGGGCGGATGGTGATATGCTGTGCTGGCATCGTCATAGCTCAGGAGTCCTGTACGAGCCGATAGCTCACAAAGGCAAACTGCCTGCTGTCAGGGCTCCAGGAATTGACATTCAGCGTGCCCTGGCCGCCAAAGAGCTCAAATAGCGTACTCGGCTGGCCGCCAAGTGCATCCATCAGGCGCAGCTCCACCTGCTTGTTGGCGGGGTGGTCGCCAGGGGCCACATCGCCCTTGCAGTAGCTCAAGTAGACCACCTGCCTGCCATCGGGCGAGACATGGGGGAACCAGCTGTTGCGATCCTGGTCGAAGGTCATCTGGGTCTGTTCACTGCCGTCTGCGCGCATGCGCCAGATCTGCATCAGGCCGCTGCGCACCGAATTAAACCAGATATGCTGCCCGTCGGGCGAGTACTCCGGCCCGTCATTGAGGCCTGGCGCGTCGGTTAGCCGGGTCTCTGCCCCGCCTGAGACCGGAATCGTATAGACATCGTACTCGCCCTCGCGCTGCGCGCAGTAGGCAAGCGTGCTGCCGTCTGGCGACATTCCGTGGAGGTAGCTGGGTGCAAGGGGTGTGACCAGCCGGGGCTCGCCGCCCGATATCGGCAGCGTCCAGATGCGCGAGGCCGGATCCTCCACCGTGCCGGCGCTGATGGCAAGCAGGCTGCCATCTTGGGAAAGCACGTGGTCATTGTTGCAGTGGATGCAGCGGCCGGTGTCGATCTGCCGGCTCTCACCGCTGTCAAGATCATAGCGCCAGATCAGCCCGCCCGCGTTATAGATCAGGCTGCGGCCGTCCGGGTGCCAGTTGGGGGCCTCAATATGGCTATCAAACTGCCTCAGCAGGCGGCGCTCGCCGCTCAGGACATCATAGCTCTCCAGCAGGCTGTGCACTTTGGCGCTCATATCTATCCTCCTAATGTAGTCAGACTAACTTATGCCGCCACTGGCCATCAGGCAGCTGGTAGTAACAAAACTCGCTGAGCGTATCATTCATGAAGACCTGCAGCGTGCGGTCAAAGTCCTCGGTCAGGGCGTAGTCGCCCAGTTGCGACGGATGCAGCCAGAAGACAGCGCCCTCATCGGAGGCCTTGAGCTCGCCCGTGTAGCGATCGGCCTTGAAGAGTAGCACCACATAGCGCTCGCCCCGGTCGGTCTGAAACTGCTTGAGGCCGCAGAGCCGGGGCTGCTGGATGGTGAGGCCCGTCTCCTCCCTGACCTCGCGGATGACCGAATCCACAAAGGGTTCGCCCGGCGCCACATGACCGCCGGGAAAGCTCAGCCCCCGCCAGCGGGGATCCACCCGATCCTGCACCAGCACGCGGCCCTCAGCATCGGTGATCATGCACATGTTGGTGAGAATGCACTGTTCTGCCTTGGCCATGCTATACCCCCAGCCCGTGGGCGCCCCGCCAGACCACCTGCAGGTAATGCGCCTGATCGGTGTCACCCTCGGTGTTGAAGCACAGCACTTTGGAATCCCTGTCCAGCCCCAGCGCCTGGCGCTGCGGCGCGTAGGCCTCATCACTCATGAAAGCATAGAGGAAGCCCAGGCCCGCTGCGCCGGACTCGCCCGCGATCACGCGCTGGTCGTAAGCCAAGGGCGCCCCCAGCACGCGCATGCCGTCAGCCGCCTCGCGGTTGCCAATGGCGGCGAAGTGATCGGCGCTGTGGCGCAGCACCTCCCAGCCCACGGTGCAGACCTCGCCCACCGACAGTCCGGCCATGATGGTATCAAGATCACCCTGCGCCTTGTGCAAGCGGCCGTCGTCCGCCGCGGCTGTTCGCTGGATGGCGTTGCAGCTGTCCGCCTCCACCACGATCAGCCGCGGGGGATCATCGGCCCAGGCCTGATGGCAAAAGCCCGCGATGCCGCCGGCCAGCGTGCCGGCGCCCGCCTGGATGATGACATGGCTGGGCCGCTCGCCCTGCAATGCCTCCAGGCACTCCAGCGCCATGGTGGTGTAGCCGCGCATGCAGTTGGCGGGAAACTGCGTATAGCCCGGCATGGTGGTATCCTGGGCGAAGAGCCAGCCCTTTGCCTGCGCGGTCTGCCAGGCCAGGCGGGCGGTATCGTCATAGGGCATATCGGTCACGATGGCCTGGGCGCCCAGCCCCTCAATGAAGCGTACCCGCTGGGCGGCCGTGCCCCGCGGCATATAGACCACCGCCTGGTGGCCCAGGGCCCTGGCCGTCCAGGCCACGCCGGCGCCGTGGTTGCCATCGGTCGCGGTGACAAAGCACAGCTGGCCCAGCCTATCCCGCAGCGCCAACAAATGGGGCAGTGTCATATCGCCCGCCGGCTCGCCCGCGCGCGCCATCAGCGCCCGGCCCATGGCATAGCTGCCGCCCAGCACCTTGAAGGCCTTGAGCCCAAAGCGCCCGGCCTCGTCCTTGATCCATAGCCTGCCGATCCCCAGCCGCGCCGCCAGGCCGGGCAGCGCCACCAGCGGCGTGGGCGCGTATTCTGCAAAGCCCTGGTGAAAGGCCCGCGCCTGCCGCGCGGTCTCCAGCCCCAGCGGGTGGGGATGGGCATCTGCGATGTCGCGCCGCCTGTTCGCCAGGCTGATCATGGCCGCCCCGCTTCCTGCCCCAGCACCTTGATGGCGCTCTGCGGCGGCGAGATGCGGTAGGCCATGCCATCCAGCGCCTGCTTGATGCCCTCGTTAAGGTCGAAGGTCACCGGCCAGAAGTCCGATGTCTTGCACCAGCAGCGCAGGGTGAAGTTGAGCAGGCCGCCCGACATGCTGCCCATGCGGGCGTCGGGTGCTGGCGTCTGCAGCACCAGGGGATGCTCTGCCGCCACCTGCTTCATCATGGCGTTGACCAGCTGTATGTCGGCGTCCGCGTCCAGCGTGATGCTCACATCCACCCTGCGGCTGTCAAAGGCGGAAAAGTTGGTCACCACGCCGTTTGACAGCGAGGCGTTGGGCACGATCACCTTCTTCTTGTCAAAGGTGCTCAGCTGGGTGTACATGATGTTCATGCTGACTACCGTGCCCTCAAAATCCGCCGACTTGACATAGTCGCCCACGCGGAAGGGGTGAAAAAGCAGCAGCATCAGCCCGCCCGCGAAATTGCTCAGGCTGCCCTGCAGCGCCAGGCCGATCGCCAAACCCATGGTGGACAGGAGCGCGATGAAGCTGGTGCTGGGCACGCCCAGGTAGCTGGCCACCGTGATGATCAGTATGCCCTTAAGCGAAAAGGATATCAGCGAACTCAAAAAGCTCAGCAGCGCCTGATCCAGCTTGCTTTTCTCCGTTGACTTCTCAAACCAGCGCATGAAGTGCTTGACCAGGAAAAACCCGGCCACCAGCATCAGCACCGCCCCCACCACGCGCAGGATGCTGTCGCCCGTGGCCTGGCTGAAGAAATTGCCGATGTTCTTGACGAAATCCTGCATAGCGCACCGCCTGTATAATAGTATGCACCCATCCTAACAAGCCGCAGGGCGGCTTGTCAATGCGGACGGGCGCAAGAAAGGGACCGCGTTTTGCGGCCCACTGTGAACCCTTTTCCCCGATCCCGCCCTCGCGTACTTGTCAGCGCCTGGTAATAAGCTTGCCCTATGCCTTGTGCGCCTGTGATTTGTGCTGAGCGTATGATATCAGTGATTGCTCACGCCCCGATTGCGCAGACTTGCGGACTCTCTCTCAGCCGCAGAGATGGCGCTCGCCCATGCCCGCTACACCAAAGGGTTCATGTCAGTTCAGCTATCCAGTTAATGCCC
>CAKTTM010000165.1 GCA_934615145.1 uncultured Clostridia bacterium
GGGCCGCGTCATCAGCAGCAGTGGCCGGGGCAGCCTGCACCACAGGCGCAGGCGCTGCTGCCTGCAGGGGCTGGGCCTCTGGCTCAGCGGGCTTTTTCAGGCTGAATACCTTCATCAGGCTGATGATGGCGATGATGAGGATCAGGCCGGCAAAAACCACCAGCATGCCCACCAAGGTCACCTGCAGGCCTTCGAGCAAGTTGTTCATCTGCTCTCCTCCCCTCAGGCCTGCTTGGTGGCCAGCAGCTCAAGGGCTGCGATCAGGTGCTTGCGGGTCTGGGCCGGGTCGATCACATTGTCCACCAGGCCGGCCTCGGCCGCGCCAAAGGCATCGGCCTGCTGGGCGGCCTTGGCCTCCAGGCTGGCGCGGTCTTCGCTTTGCAGCTGGGCCGCGTCAAAGGTCTGCACGCTGGCCTGGCGGGTCAGCGGGGCGATGTAGGCGCCCGGCCAGGCGAAGGTCAGATCGGCGATGGCCTGGCCTGCGAAGGCGACATAGGCTGCCCCCACCGCGTTGCCGGTGATGACGGCCAGCTTGGCCGTGGTGGCCGCCGCGTAGCAGGACAGCATCCGTGAGGAGGCGGTCATCAGCCAGCTCTGGCCTTCCACCGTGGGCACGGCCAGGCCCTCGCTGTCCACCAGGGTGATCACGGGCAGATTATAGGCGTCGCAGAAGGACACAAAGCGCGCGATTTTGTCGCAGGCATAGGCATCCAGCCTGCCGCCGTCAATCTCAGGCGAGCAGCTGACCAGGCCCACGCTGTAGCCGCCCACGCGGGCCAGCCACACGCGGCTGGTCTGCCGCCAGGCGCCGTATAGCTCAATGGCGCTGCCCTGATCGGCGATGTTTAGTGCCAAAGAGGCGGCATCCGCCGGCGGTATCTGCAGCAGGCGGTTGAGGTCATCCCCCTCCACCAGCGGCGCGTACTCATCGCAGGAGCTGGGCAGCAGGTCGATCAGCTGGCGCACCAGCGCGATGCCCTCGTCCTCATTGGCCGCCGTCAGCGCCACAGCGCCCTTTTGCGCCAGCGCCTCCGCGCCGCCCATGGCCTGCGCGTCCAGCGCCTTGCCAGCCACCGCGCTGATCACGCTGGGGGCAAAGGGGCTGACCACAGCGGCGCCCTTGACGGCCACCGCGATGTCGCTTAGCGCCGCAAAGTGCGACGCCACGCCCGTGGCCTCGCCTGCCAGCAGCGAGATGACCGGGCAGATGCCCTGCAGCTCGCCCAGCTTGGCAAATACCTGCGCGTAGCTGGCCAGCACCTGGGCGCCCTCGCCCACCTTGGCGCCCTTGCTGTCGGGCAGCAGCACCACCGGTGCCCCCGTCTTCAGCGCCAGATCAAGGGTCTTGAGCATCTTGCGCGCCTGCTCTCCGCTCATGGCACCGCCCTGGCTGCTGGCGTCCTGCGCCACCAGGTAGACCGGTCTGTCATTGACCAGGCCGTAGCCGGTGACGGCATTGGCACCCGTGGCAAAGGCATCCGTCTCCACCAGGCTGCCCGCGTCCACCAGCCTTGTCAGGCGCTGGCGCGCCGGGCTTTCGCTAAGCGCCGCCTGATGCTGCGAGAGCTTTTGCATTCTCTCCTCAAAGTCCATGCATATCCTCCCCTCATAATCCCGCGGGCATCCCTGCCCGCGGTATGGCTATCTTCTCCAAATTCTCGCCAAATTATACATTCTTCGACTATGCCCGCCTTTCCTGCCTGGAGGCGGTATATTATTTGTCTTCTTGCCGGAATTGATCGGGCATAATGGCCTTGAGCCGCAGCGAGGCGGCGTAAAGCGCGTTTTTCTTTTCACCCTGGGCGGCCAGCTGCGCCATGGCCTCCTTGTGGCCGATGCCGCCCAGCAGCAGGTCAAAGAGCCGCGCCTCCAGGCTCAGCGGCTGGCTGTGGCTTTCGGGCGCTGCTTCCAGCCCGCTCAAGTCCACCACCAGCACATATTCCCCCAGCTCAGCCTTGTCGTTGTGCTTGAGCTCTGCCAGCACCTGGCTGGCCGGACCCCGGATGGTCTTTTCAAAGCGCTTGCTCAGGTCACAGCTCAGCGACAGCGGCAGGTCGCCCAGGCTGTCCAGGATGCTGCTGATCAGCGCCTTGACGCGGTGGGGCGACTCATGAAAGACGGCGCTGCCGCGCAGGCCCTTGAGACCCGCCAGCATGGCCTGGCGCTCCTTCTCCTGCCTGGGCGGGAAGCCCAGGAAGTGAAAGCTGGTGTTTTCAAAGCCGCTGACCGACAGCGCCGCGATGGCTGCGGAGGGCCCCGGCAGCGCCAGCAACTCAATGCCTGCTTCAGCCGCGGCGCTGACCAGAATGGCGCCAGGGTCTGAGATGGCGGGGGTGCCGGCGTCGGTGATCAGGGCCACATCCAAGTCCTCCGCCTGCATCCGAGCCACCAACGCCTGCGCGCGGCTGCGCTCATTATGCTCGTGGTAGCTGACCAGCGGCTTCTTGATGTCAAAGTGGTTGAGCAATTTCAGGCTGTGCCGGGTATCCTCGGCCGCGATCAGGTCAACAGCGCGCAGGGTCTCCAGCGCCCGGGGGCTGATGTCCTGCAGGTTGCCGATCGGGGTCGCCACCACATAGAGCCTCATTGCGGCAGCCTTTCCACCGCGCGCAGCACCGCGCTGCGGGCGCGGGGGTTGGCGGCTATTTCTGTCTCAGAGGGCTTGACCGCGCCGCCCAGCAGCACCCTGGCCACAGGCTGCAGGCCGCAGGTGCAGACAGGCGCCTTGGGCGGGCAGATGCAGGGCCGCTGCATGCGCTGGAAGGCGCGCTTGACGATCCTGTCCTCTATGGAGTGGAAGGTGATCACGCAGAGCCGGCCGCCGGGTTTCATCAGGCTCAGCCAGTCGTCCAATGCCTGGGTCAATGGCGCCAGCTCGTCATTGACCGCGATGCGCACCGCCTGAAAGGCGCGCCGGGCTGGGTGCCCGCTGTCCTTTTGGCGCACCGCCTTGGGGATGGCCCTGTCCACCACGCGCACCAGGTCGAGCGTGGTCTCAAGCGGCTGCTGCTGGCGGGTCTCCACCAGCACCTTGGCGATGCGGGCGGCCCAGCGCTCATCGGCATAGTCGTACAGCGTCTGGGTGAAGGTCTTCTCGTCCACGGTGTTTAGCCACTGCGCGGCGCTGATGCCCTGGGAGGCATCCATGCGCATGTCCAGCGGCGCCTCCTCATGGTAGCTGAAGCCCCGCTGCGGGTTGTCCAGCTGATAGCTGGAGACGCCCAGGTCCAGCAGGCCGCCGTCCAGCTTTTGCCCGGGGATCAGCGCCTTCACATCATGAAAGTTACCATGAATGGGCCGGAAGCCGGGATAGGCCTTGAGCCGCTCGCCGGCCGCCCGCAGGGCCTCCTGATCGCGGTCGATGCCAAAGAGCAGGCCCTTGTCCCCTATCTTGTCCAGGATGGCCTGACTGTGGCCGCCGCCGCCCAGCGTGCCGTCGGCAAACAGACCGCCGGGCTGGGGATCCAGCGCCGCCAGCACCTCCGGCAGCATCACCGGTACATGGGCAAAGGGCAGGGCCTCAGGCATCGAGATCCACGATGCGCCGGGTCAGGGTCTCCAGCATCGCCTGATTCTCTGACAGCTTCTCGCGCTCCTGGGCGACCAGCGCCTCCGGCGCCTTGGACAGGAAGCCTTGATTTTGCAGCTTGCCGGTCAGCTTGGCTATCTCTGCCCCCAGCTTGTCGCGCTCCTTGCCGAGGCGCTCGGCCTCCTTTTTGAGGTCCACCAGGTCACCCAAGGGGATCAGTACCTCCGCTGCTGGCGTCACGGCGGAGACGATCTTCTCGCTGACGGTCTGCTCGGCTGTCAGCAGCTGCAGGCTGCTGGCACCTGCCAACCGCAGGAAATGGCCCTCCGCCGCCTTAAGCGCCTGCTCCCAGCCGGGTTGGGCACGCAGCAGCAGCCTGGCCTTGAGCCCGGCCTGTACCTTGAGGTCGGCGCGCAGGGTGCGCACCGCGCGGATGATGTCCATCACGCCCTGCATCTGCCTGGCCTCCTGGGCATAGTGCAGGCGCTCATCCGTCTCAGGCCAGGCAGACAGCATACAGCTATCCTCCGCCTTGCCCGGCAGGTAGCGATAGACCTCCTCTGTCAGGAAGGGCATGAAGGGGTGCAGTATCTTGAGCAGCATGCTCAGCACCCTTTGCAGCACCGCACGCACCGCCGTCTTCCTGGCCAGGTCATCGCCAAAGAGATCGGCCTTGGCCAGCTCGATATACCAGTCGCAGAACTCGCCCCAGGCAAAGTCATAGACCTTCTGGGCGGCCAGGCCAATATCATTGTGCTCAAAGTGCTGGGCCACCTCATCGGCCGTCTGCTGGGCGCGGGTGAGTATCCACTTGTCCGCCATGCCAAGGGCCTTGCCCTCTATGCTTTCCTCGCCCTCCAGGTTCATCAGTACAAAGCGGGCGGCGTTCCACACCTTGTTGGCAAAATTGCGCGAGGCCTCCATGCGCTCCTGGGAGAAGCGGGTATCGGCGCCCGGCCCTATGCCCTGGCAGAGTGAAAAGCGCAGGGCGTCAGCGCCATACTGCTCGATGATCTCCAGGGGGTCGATGCCGTTGTTGAGGGATTTGGACATCTTGCGGCCCTGCGCGTCGCGCACCAGGCCGTGGATCAGCACCGTGTCAAAGGGCGTCTGCCCGGTCTGCTCGATGCCTGA
>CAKTTM010000166.1 GCA_934615145.1 uncultured Clostridia bacterium
GGCGTGGTCGATGGCTTCAAGGCCCACGGCATCCCCTATGATGAGGGGCTCTTTGTGGATTCGGACTTCAGCCTGCAGACGGCCTACCGCGCCACAGAGGAGCTGATTCGCCGCAAGAAGCCCTTCACCGCGCTGATCGCCATGAGCGATACGGTGGCCATTGGCGCCAGCAAGGCGCTGTATGACCACGGTATCAGGGTGCCAGAGGATGTGTCTGTGCTGGGCTTTGACGGCATCGAGCAGGGGCGCTATTGCACGCCTTCGCTGGCTACGATGCAGCAGCCCTCTGAGGAGATCGCCAGGGATACTGTCAAGCTGCTGGCCGATATGCTGCGCGGCGAGCCGGGCAGGCACCTGCTGCTCAAAACCAAGTGGCTGGAGGGCGGCTCCGTCCGGGCGCTCGGCAAGTCTTAGACCTGCCAGATGTGCTGGGCGTAGTCCTTGACCGAGCGGTCGGAGCTGAATTTGCCCGCGCTTGCGATATTGATCAGGCACTTGCGCGCAAAGGCGGTCTGATCGCGGTAGTCGCGGTTGGCCTGCAGCTTGGCCTTCAGGTAGCTGTCAAAGTCGAGGAAGAGATACTGATGATCGGGCTTGTGCCAGCTGGCGCCCTTGATCAGCATGGTATACAGGAAGTTCAGCGCCCCATCCTTGTCAGGCACCGTGCCGTCGATCAGCGTATCGACGGCCTTTTTGAGCACCGGATGGCTGTTGTATATCTGGATGGGGTCATAGCTGCCCTGAATGGCGCGTATCTCGTCCACCGTGGCGCCGAAGACATAATTGTTCTCACGCCCGGCCTCCTGCACGATTTCCACATTGGCGCCGTCAAAGGTGCCCAGGGTGACGGCACCGTTGAGCATCAGCTTCATGTTGCCCGTGCCGCTGGCCTCGGTGCCGGCGGGGGAGATCTGCTCTGAGATATCGGCCGCCGGGATGATGGACTCTGCGTAGGAGCAGTTATAGTTGTGCACAAAGGCCACGCGCAGCTTATCGCTCACGCTCTCATCCTGATTGATCAGGCGTGCGATCTGGTTGATGTAGTAGATGATGGCCTTGGCCTCGGCATAGCCGGGTGCTGCCTTGGCGCCAAAGATAAAGGCGGTGGGCGTAAAATCCTGGATGCTGCCGTCCTTGAGGCCCTGATAGATGGCCATGATGGAAAAGGCATTGAGCAGCTGGCGCTTGTACTCGTGCAGGCGCTTGATCTGCACATCGAATATGAAGTGGCTGGGGATCTGGATGCCCTCCTGCTGGAAAATGCGCTGTGCCAGCTCCTCCTTCTTGTGCTGCTTGATCTGGCGGAACTCGTGGCAGAGCTGGTCGTCTATCTTGTCCTTGAGGCCCGACAGGCTGTCCAGCTGGGTCAGGAAGGCGTCTGTGCCCAGCTGCTCTTCCAGCATCTGGCTCAGCTGTGGGTTGCACAGGCCCAGCCAGCGGCGCTGGGTCACGCCGTTGGTGACATTGGTAAAGCGCTCGGGGTAGCGCTCATACCAGGCCTTGAAGACGGAATCCTTGAGGATCTGGGAGTGTATCTGCGCCACGCCATTGACAGCGTGGCTGGCATAGACGGCCAGATCGGCCATGTGCACATAGCCCCGGCGGATGCAGGACAGCCTGGGGTCGTGCAGCTCGCGCAGCAGGCGGCGGTTGATCTGCTGGATGACAGGATAGAGCTGCGGCAGCACCGCCATCAGCAGCTTGGCGTTCCAGGTCTCCAGGGCCTCGGCCATGACGGTGTGGTTGGTATAGGCGAAGGTATCCCGCGCGATGGCAAAGGCCTTGTGGAAGCTCAGACCCTCCAGCTGCAGCAGGCGGATCAGCTCCGGAATGGCCATCACCGGGTGGGTGTCATTGAGCTGTACCGCGTGCTCGCGCGCGAAGCTGTCAAAGCTGTGCCCCTGGCGCTGCTTGAAGGCGCGCAGCAGGTCCTGCATGGTGGCAGAGGACAGCACATACTGCTGCTTGATGCGCAGCGCCCGCCCGGCATCGGTGGAATCATTGGGGTAGAGGAACTTGGTGATGTCCTCGGCCTTGTTCTTCTGCGCGCTGGCAGCCGCATAGTCCTGGCGGTTGAACAGGTCAAAGTCCACCTCTTCCAGCGCCTCGCACTGCCACAGGCGCAGGGTGCCGATGGCCTTGCGCTTGAAGCCGATCACCGGCATGTCATAGGGCACCGCCCAGACATCCCCGTCGCCAAAGCTGACCTTGACGGCCAGATCCTGCCGGCGCCTGCTCCAGGGGTCACCGTACTGTGACCAGTCGTCGGGCGACTCCACCTGGCGGCCAAAGGCATCAAAGCTTTGCTTGAACAGGCCAAAGCGATAGCGCAGGCCATAGCCCGTCAGGGGGATATCATGGCTGGCGGCGCTGTCCAGATAGCAGGCGGCCAGGCGGCCCAGGCCGCCATTGCCAAAGGCGTCGTCCTCCACCTCTTCAAGCGCGGCCATGTCGATGCCCTGCTCCTTGAGCAGCGCCTGCACCTCGTCCAGCAGGCCGGCGGCATAGTAATTGTTGTAGACCATGCGCCCCAGCAGGTATTCGGCTGAGATGTAGTAGGCCTGCTTGCTGCCCTGACGGCGGTTTTGCGTGGCCAGCCAGTCGGGCGTCAGCGCCTCCATCAGCGCCTGGCCCAGCACCTCGTGCAGCTGCCAGTAGTTGAGCTTGTTAAGCGCCGTCTGGTAGCTGTGTTCTGCCTTGTCCCTTGCCAGGGCGAGTATCTGCTTTGCGTCCATCAATTGCTTATCCTCCTTGCGCTGTCTAAGTTAAGTTTGGCCAGCCGCTGTGCCAGCGCCTCATTAAGGGCGTCTGGCTTCATCCGCCAGCTCCAGTTGCCGCCCAGCGTGCCTGGTGTGTTCATGCGGGCGCTGGCATCCAGTGCCAGTATGTCCTGCATGGGCAGCATCGCCCGGTCAGCGGCGCTGCCCAGCACGGTGTCGATCATCTTGGGCGCGATGTCATCCGCCCCCTGGGCACCCAGCACCTGCCTGGCGGTGGCGCGCTCCTGGGCTGAGGCGCTGTCCCACCAGCCCAGCACCGTGTTGTTGTCGTGCGTGCCGGTGTAGTAGACGCTGTTCTTGCGGCAGTGCTGGGGCAGGTGAGGGTTGCTCTCCCCGCCGGAAAAGGCGAAGCTGAGCACCTTCATGCCCGGATAGCCGCAGTAGCGCAGCAGCTTTTTGACCCGTGCGTTCACCGCGCCCAGGTCTTCTGCGATGATCTGCAGGTCCTTGACCTCGCGCGCCACCACCTCAAAGAAGTCGCGCCCCGGCCCCTTGCGCCAGCCGCCAAAGCGGGCGGTATCAGCGCCGTGGCGCACGGCATAATAGTTGGCAAAGCCGATGAAGTGGTCGACCCGCACCAGGTCAAAGAGCCTGCCCATGGCGCGCAGCCTGTCCAGCCACCAGCGGTAGCCGCTGCGCTTGAGGGCCTTCCAGTCGTAGAGGGGGTTGCCCCACAGCTGGCCATCCTGCGAGAAATAGTCCGGCGGCACGCCGGCCACCCAGGTGGGCCTGCGGTCGATATCCAGCTGGAATATCTCAGGGTTGGCCCAGCAGTCGGCCGAGTCCATGGCCACATAGATGGGCATATCGCCAAACAGCTGCACGCCCTGCGCCCTGGCATAGGCCTTGAGCTGATCCCACTGCTCAAAGAACAGGTACTGCACAAAGACCTGGTAGCCGATGTCATCAGCCAGCTTCTGCCGGTAGGCTGCCATGGCCTCCGGCTGGCGCTTGCGGATGCTTTCATCCGGCCAGGCCATCCAGCTGCCGCCGCCAAAGTGCCGCTTGATAGCGTAGAACAGCGCGTAGTCCTCCAGCCAGGCGGCCTCCCGCGCGCGGAAGGCGGCCAGCTCCCCTGAGAGCGTCTCCCCAGCCGCCTGATAGGCCTGGCGCAGGGCCTCTTCCTTATGCGCGATCACGGGCAGATAGTCGACCTGCTCGCTGTCAGCGATAAGGGGCTCATCCTTGAGCCAGCCTTTGCCCCGCAGGGGCTGCAGATCGATCAGCAGGGGGTTGCCCGCGTAGGTGCTGAAGCTCTGGTAGGGCGACTCGCCATAGCCTGTGGGGCTGACCGGCAGCATCTGCCAGATGCTCATTCCGGAGGCCTTCAAAAAGTCCACGAACCGATGGGCTTGCTCACCCAGGCTGCCGATGCCGTCAGGGCCTGGCAGGCTGGAGATGTGCAGCAGGATACCGCTTTGACGCATAGTGTACCTTTCAGGGCAGGCGGATGCAGCCGCCAAGGGGCGGCAATAGCAGAGCCTGCGAGTTGATGCTGGCGACACCGCTGCCGGTGTCCCAGGTGATGAGTGTGTCTCCGGGCGGCGTGGGAAGGCTGATGGGCTTGTCCGATAGATTATGGATGACCAGCGCCTCCTGACCCTCGTGATGCAGCCGCCAGGCGGCCAGCTCGCCATGGCCCATATCCACCGCCTCCACACTGGCCCACGCGAACCAGAGGAACTGGGCGCGTATCGCCAGCATCTGGCGATAAAAGGCGAGCAGGGAATCGGGCTCCGTGCTCTGCTGATCGACGCCCGTCTTGAGCCGCTGCTTCTGGTCTGCATCCTGGGGCGGCAGGCAGTTGTCTGCCTCGTCTGCTGTCCACAGCATGGGCAGGCGCTTGTTCTCGTCCCGGCCCGAGCCGCTCATGCCG
>CAKTTM010000167.1 GCA_934615145.1 uncultured Clostridia bacterium
GATCGATCCGGGCGACGATGCCGAGCGCATCCGGCAGGCCTTGGGCGATCTGAAGCCTGTGGCCGTCCTGCTCACGCATGGGCACTGGGATCATACAGGCGCGCTGCCGGACTTTGCCGAGCTGCCCATCTACATCCACCCCAAGGATGCCCCGATGCTGCGCATGACACGCTTTCAGTTAGGAGACTGGGTGCAGGAGGTACCGGCCAAGCCCGAGCCCACCGATATGGTCAGCGACGGCCAGGTGATCAAGCTGGCGGGCATCAGCTTTCAGGTGCTGCACACGCCAGGCCACACCCAGGGCAGCGTCTGCTACTTAAGCGGCAATGACATCTTTACCGGCGACACGCTCTTTGATGGCGACTATGGCCGCACCGATCTGCCCGGCGGCTCCATGGCCCAGATGCGCGAATCCCTGCGCATGCTGCTGGGCTTGCATGGCCTGCGCGGCTATCCGGGCCACGGGGGCAGCTTCACCATCCCATGAAACTGAGCATCCGCAGCCCACGACAGGACTATATCAAGGAAATGGCCGAGCTGGTCGGCCTGTTTTTCTTTCCCATTGAATTGACAGAGGCTGAGACAGATCTGAGCGTGCTGCATACAGAGCAGATGCGAAGCGGGCAGCGGCACTGCACCATCAGCCTGTCTGGCTGTCTGAGCGGCAGCTATGCCAACAGCCAGGCGCCAGGCAGCCACCCGCTGGAGGACAAGCGGCTGCACAAGCGCCAGGTCAAGCTGGCGCTGTACCAGGCGCTCAAAGAGGCCACCGGCAGGCAGCCGCCCTGGGGATCGCTGACGGGCATCAGGCCCACGCGCCTGGTTTATGAGGCCCTGGCCCAGGGCCTGAGCCTGGAGCAGGCCAGCCAGCGGATGGTGAAGCTTTTTGATGTGCGGCCCGAGAACGCCAGCCTGCTGGCCCAGATCGTGACCGTGCAGCAGGCCCTGCCGCAGGCAGCGCCGGACGAGGTGGATGTCTATATCGGCATACCGTTTTGCCCCAGCCGCTGCCGCTATTGCAGCTTCATCTCCATGCAGGTGGGCCGGGGCAATCTGCTGGAGCCCTATACCCAGGCGCTGATATCAGAGATCGAGGCGGCGGTGCAGCTAATGGCCGATGGCGGCCTGCGGTCCCGCGCCTTCTATATGGGCGGTGGCACGCCCACCGCCATGACGGCCGACCAGCTGTGCCGTATCCTTAGCGCCGCCCAGCCGCTGATGCGCCCGGCCCGCGAGCGCACGGTGGAGGCCGGGCGCCCGGACAGCATGGACGAGGCCAGGCTGCAGGCCATACGGGATGCCGGGGTGGAGCGCGTGTCGGTCAACCCGCAGACCAGCTTTGATCAGACGCTGTCGGCCATCGGCCGCGCGCACACGCGCGAGCAGGCCGAGCAGGCCTTCCGGCTCTCACGCAAGATGGGCTTTAGCTGCATCAACATGGACCTGATCGCCGGCCTGCCGGGAGAAAACGCCGACATGTTCACGCAGACGCTGGACTGGGTCCAGGCCCTTCACCCAGACAACCTGACCGTGCACACCCTCTGCGTAAAGCGCTCCAGCGATATGCACCGCCTGCAGGACAGCCTGCCAGAAGGCGAGCAGGTGGCCAGCATGGTGCAGCAGGGCCGCGCCGCGGCGCATCGCCTCAACATGCAGCCCTATTACCTCTACCGCCAGAAGCACATGGCGGGCAACCAGGCCAATGTGGGCTACGCCAAGCCTGGCCTGGCCTGCCTGTATAATGTGGACACGATGGAGGACAATGTCAGCGTGCTGGCGCTGGGTGCCGGCGGCATCAGCAAAAAAGTGACATCTGGCAGGGCGCTGGTCAGCCGCTCACCAAATGTCAAAGAGGTCAATCACTATATCAGCCGCGTGGGGGAGATGATCGCCCGCAAGCGCGAGCTATTTTTGCAGGGGCCTGAGGCGAATGTCCTCGCCCAGGAACTCGAGCCACTGGCATAGCCGCCTGTCGCTGAGCCGCGACATGATGCGCTCTGTGTAGCGCTGGGTCAGCTCACCGGGATTCAGGTTGGTGCTGATCAGCGTGTGCAGCCCACGGCTGAGCCTGTGGTCGATGAGGGCAAAGAGCTGCTCCACCGTGATGTTTTCCCACAGCGGCTCGGTGCCCAGGTCGTCGATCAGCAGCAGGGGGATATTCAGATAGCTGGCCTCCTCCTGCGTGTCGCGGCCAAAGTACTGCCGCCTGATCTGGTTGAGCAGATGGTTGGCCGTAAGAGTCAGCGTGGGGACGCCTCGCGCCATGGCGCGCTGGCCCACCGAGCGCAGCAGAAAGGTCTTGCCCAGGCCGCTGCCGCCGTAGAGCAGCAGCGCGCGGGTCTGGCTGTTTGGCAGCTGGTCGGCCCAGGCCTCGCACTGGTCGCGCAGCAGGCGGGTATAGGCCCGCTGGCTGGTGCGGCTGCCCGGCAGAGGTGTGGCGGGGAAGACGCTGTCATCATAGCTTTCAAAGATTTGCTTTTCGTCAAGGGCGTCACTGCCATGCATCAGGGCCTGATAGCGCAGCGCCACGCAGCGGCAGAGCGTCTTTCTTGATTGCCCGGCGTAGCCGCTGTCCTCGCACAGGGCGCAGTCGTAGATGGGGGAGAGGTAGTCCTTGCCATAGCCATAGCGCGCCAGCAGCTCCTCGATCTGCTGGTTGCGCCGGATGGTCTCCTCCTCAATGCCAAGGGGCGTGATACCCCGCATGGCCTGCTGCAGGCCGCGCATGATGGCCTCGCGCCGCTCGTCGATCAGGCGACCGATCTGGGGATGCGCCTGGCTGACGGTGATCACCCGCCGCTCTTCTTCCAGACGGTTTTGCTCCTGTATGGCGCGCCTTTGGCTCAGCGCCTGGTTTAACAACTCACTGTTCATCATACTTGCGGGCTTTCTCCAGCATTTCCTCACGATTGCCGCGCTGCAGCTCCTCAGGCGTATACTGGCGCTGCTGATATTGCTGGGCAGTCACTGTCTTGCCCGGCTTCACTGCTGCCGGCGGCTTAATCTGCTGCGCCTGGTCCAGGCTGGTCACGCCCTGGGCCAGATAGCTTTTGACGATGGCGGCGATATAGGGCATCTTGGCCCTGGCGCTGCGCGCCTGCCGGGCGGCATGCAGTATCAGCTCCCTGGGCAGGCCCTTGTCCAGCCAGTCGATCAACTGCTCGCGGTCCGGATCCACCGGGCTGCCGGTCTGGCCAGCAGCTTCATAGACCTGCATCAGCAGGCTGTCCTGCTGCCTAAGCTTTTGCTTCTGCGCCCGGACGCTGGCCGCGTCGGCCAGGCCCTGCTGCTGCCACAGCTGCAAGCGCTTTTCAATGTCTTCAAATTTACCCTGCCGCTGGCCCACATCCTGTGCCGCCAGCAGTATCATGTCGTGATCGGCGATGCCCAGCAGCGCCTCATAGGGCTTCAAAATGGCGGTGGGGCTCACACGGGTGCCCAGGGCGGTGAGCACCTCGCGGGCGGCGGCCAGGCGCTGGTTGTCCTGCTCGATCTGTTTGGCCACCGGCGCCGCCTTGCCAGCGCGCCTGAGCAGGCCCTCCAGGATGCCGTTTAAGTAGCCAAAGGAGGGGTTGGCGGCCTTGACGGTCTCGGTGCAGGCGGCCAGTATGTCTTCCTTGCTAAAGCCCCAGGGGCCCGTCCACTTGCGGTAGAGGTCCAGCTCGTCCTGCGTGGGCAGGCGGCGCATGCTAAAGCGCCTGAGTACCGCCCGCGCGCCCTCATGCGCCTGCCTGGAGTGGCTCAGATAGCTCTCTGCTTCCTCCGGCGTCTGCACATTGTCTTCCTTCATGGCGACGGCCAGTTTCTCCGCCGCCTTGAAGGTAAAGCTGGCGCCGCGGGTGTCCATGCAATAGGTCAGCAGCATCAGCACCACTTCTTCCGGCAGGCCCAGCTCGCTGACCCATTCGTGGGCGGTGGCGATCTCGGCCGGGCGCACCTTGCGCCGGGCGCCAAATAAGGCATAGATTGCCTCAGAAAAGCCTACATACTGGCCGTCGGGCGCCTGCGTGTCCTGACCGGTCAGCATCAGCTGGCCCAGATGATAAAAGCGATAGCGCAGCGGCTTGTCCGATACGCGGCTGAGCAGGCGCCGCCGCTCCCAATAGCGCAGGCCGGCCTCCACCCGGCTCTCAGCCAGGCCCAGCTCCTGCGCCAATTGGCTTAGGCCAAAGCCCTCGTCCTGCTGCTGCATATGATACAGCGCGCACAGATAGACCTTGACATAGTCGCCCTCGGCGGAGGCCATGTACTCGGTGATGAAGAGGTTCTCAAGCGTGGTGACGCCAAAGACCCTGTGTTGTTGATCCAGCTCAAACATCCGGTTTGTCTTCGTTTTCCTTTTTCAATACCTTTTGCTTGCTGTGCTGGTGGTAGAGATAGCTCAGCACCAGCGCCAGCAGGGTGGCCACTGCCACGATCAGGATGGTCATGCGGTAATTCTGCTCGCCTAGGCTGTGTCCGCCCATGGCTGACAGAAAGATGGAGGGCAGCCGTGCCAGGTTGCTCAGCCACATAAAGGTCCACATCTTGATGGGCATGAGCCCTGCCAGATAGGTCAGTAAGTCCTTGGGCAAGCCGGGGAGCTGGAAGAGGATGAATATGGTGTCGTTGAGGCGCTTCTCGCTATGCAGGAAGGCGAAGGAATCGATCT
>CAKTTM010000168.1 GCA_934615145.1 uncultured Clostridia bacterium
CCCATGATCTTGTCGGGCTCCCAGCGGTAGGTCAGTACATCGAGTATCTTGCCCTTGTAGTCGGGATCCTTGTCCAGGAACTCATTGAGGTTGTATACCTTGCCCTCCTGCGCCAGGGGGAAGGCGATGGAGTCCGACTCCAGGATGGCGATGTCGGGCGTGGTATTGCTGGCCACCATGGCCATGAACTTGGTGTCGTACTCCTCGGGGATGAACAGGTTCTCGATCTTGATGTTGGGGTGCAGCGACTCAAACTTGGCGATGGCCGCGTCATAGGCCTCCTTGGTTTCTCCGCCGTCCCAGTTGGAGAAGCGCAGGGTGACCGTCTCCTGGGCCAAGGCCATGCCTGTCAGTGAGAGCAGCATGGTCAGTACGAGCAGCCAGATCACAGATTTCCTCATGTACTTGTCTTCCTTTCTATTATTCCACGGCGTTTCCCGCCGTTGGTTCCTTGCCTGGATTGGTGTGTTACAGGTCATCAAGCTTGGGCATCTCGGTCATCCTCAAGGCCGTGCAGCCATAGGGGATCATGCGTACCTCGCGCACCTCGCCGATGGAGCGGGTGGATGCAGGCACCTTGGCGCAGATGCCGTTCTCCTCAGGCCAGTCCACTGGCGCCAGCTTGGCCATGATCTCCACCGCGGCTGAACTGCCGTCAAAGGGCGGGCTGCTCAAAGGATGCTCGCGCAGGCTGAAGTCCTGGCTGGCAAAGCCGTAGTTCCACTCTGAGAGCGGATGCACCTCATAGTCACAGTAGGGGAACTTGCGCTCCACATCCTTGCTGGTGTATTCGATCTTGTCCCAGCGTTCCTGGATCGCCACGCTGTAGAGCAGCGGTCCGCGCCACAGGGCATAGAGATCTCGCGGCCGGCTGCGCAGTGTGATATCAAACTCAAACTGCACCTGCACCGTTTCCCTGCCCTGCCAGGTGCGCCAGAGGGTGTAGAACTGCCCGCGGGGCACCTCTTTGCCGTCGACCTTGGCGGAGCTGACGAAATCCGGTATGCGTATGCTCAGGCCAAAGGTGAGCGGACGATCGGTCTGTATGGTGTAGCGCAGGCTGTCTCGGAAGGGATACTCTGTCTCCAGCCTGCAGGTCAGCGGCGAGCCGAACACCTCTGTCTTCACCTCGCCCGGCACCAGCACGGCAGAGACGATGCAGTCCTCGCTGTGCAGGAAGGCATGCTGCGCCAGCTTGGGCCAGCCCTGGTTGAAGTTGGCCGTGCAGCAGCCAAAATTGGGCTCCAGGCCAAACAAATGGCTCTCCGGCCCATTGGTGCCGAAGATGACCTTGTCCTCTGGCAGCCTTTGGCAGCAGATCTGGTTGGTCATCTGGTCATACTGATGGGTCCACATGTCCTTGCTGATGGTGGCAGGCAGCGCATTGAAGGCCAGCTTTTCCAAATAATCTCCCCACTTGGGATTGCCGCCGATGCTCAGCAGCACCTCATAGGAATACATGGCCTCCACCACGCCGCACAGCTCCGTCCCCTGGATGGGGCTGTCACCGCTGACACACTCATCCCCGGTGAAGTGATCCATCGCCATGCTGTGATGCGCCAACAATTCGCCCAGCATATGCTCAGCAAAGCCATCGGCATCACCACCATTGAAGCGGGAGAGCAGCGCGTCCTGCTTGAGCGCCATGGCCAGGTTGACCACATGGGTGTCGTAAGACCACCTGCGCTCTGGCGTCTGGTGCATATAGGGGCTAAAGAGGGCCTTGTAGTTGAAGCCCTGCTGGTGCAGCCTGCGGGCCAGGCGCAGCAGCCAGTCCTCTGGCCTGCGCTCGTACAGCCAGAAGATGGGGATTAGCGCCTCGAACCAGCGCATCTGCGCCCAATTGCGCAGCGTGATGTGATGGCTGAAGGCCCATAGGTTCTTTAAATAGCGATACAGTGCCTCTTCCACCTTGGGGTCATCGGTATAGTCAGCATACTGGGCCAGCACCTTGGCCATCAGGAAGCCAGACCACAGGTCGTAGCCGTTGCGCTCCTCTATGGCGCAGGGACATATCCAGCCGTCCTCCTCCTGGCGGGAGATGATGATGTCGATGTACTTGCGTGCGCGCGCCATCATGTCTTCATCCTGCAGCAGGAAGGCCAGCGGGACGAAACCATCCAGCCAGTAGGGCATGCGCTCCCATCCGTCGCGCGCGCCACCTATCCACTTGCTGTCGCGCACATCGGGCCATACCTTGTCCAGGTGGCCGCTCAGGCCATCGGCCTGCACCCTGAGTTGATCACGCAGCCAGCCCTGGGGGCGGTACTGATTGCCTTTAAAGACCTGGTAGCGCGTCTTGTTGAGCATGGTCTGTGTCCACTTCCTTCTCTATTGTTGTGTCATGAAGCAAAGTCGGCAAGTTATGTTGATCTTGCCCTGATTGTAGCAGGGCTACATGCGGATGGTATTCAATTTTTTTGCTACTTCGCCAATTTTTTTATCATTCTTGACCTCAGCTTGCCTTTTTTGTCCAACTAATGTAGTATTTTGCCAATCATCAGACCTTATAGGGAGGTGGGCGCCATGCAGCGAATTCTGCTGGCAGGAAGGGATCAGGCCCTGCGTGACAAGGCGCACATGAGGCTCAAGGACGCCTGTGACTGCACGGTCGAGGAGGCGTCTGAGGTCGAGGAGCTTCGAGCTTTGCTCGGCAGCCATTCCTTTGACGCCGCGCTGCTTGCTTATGATGAGGCTTTCCCGGCGAGCCTGAGCGCGCTGGCAGCCCTGGCGCCCAGCCTGCGCTATATTGCCTATCAGGATCATCAAGACATCACCAGCCTGCGACAGGCGCTTCGGCTGGGCGCGGATGACCTGATCAGCCTGAGCCAAGACGATGATACGGCACTGCAGGCGGCGCTGCGTCCTGCGCTGGACGGCGGGCAGGCGCAGCATGCGGCCCCAGCACTTCGGCAGGAGGATGACCCGGGCGCCGCTTTTCACAGAGGCCTCCTGCTGCAAAACCGCCTCACATCCGGCCGCGGCAGCCTGTTCTTCCTCAACGCCAACCGCTCAGAGTTTTTACTGGTTCAGGTGGTGCCGCTTGCCTCTGGCAGCGCCTTTAATGCCCAGGCCATCGAGGCACAGTGGCTGCAGCTGCTGGGCGCGCACAACGCGATGATTTTCCCCCTGGAAGGACACCTGCCGCGCCTGATGCTGGGGGCCAGCATCGAGATGAGCTATGCCGACCGGCGCAGCGCGCTGAGGGCCCTGCATGAGCATCTGGAGCGCTTCTTTGCCAGCCTGGATGCCCAGGGCTGCGTGGGGGTAGCTACCTCATGCGGCGCTGATCTGCTCAGCGCCTCAGTATTCAGCCGGATGAGCAGCCTGTGCGCATTGGTCTTCTACGCGCAGCAGAGCCGCTACTATCCCTATAACTTTTCCGTCGGAGCCAGCGTCTTTCCAGAAGCGGCTTATCACGCGTTCAGCGCTCATCTCACTGCGGATCAGCTTGAGGCAGCACTGGCCTGCATCGATCAGGCTGCGGACAAGCTGACAGCAGATCTGCCCGCTCCAGACAGCGCGCGGGAGCGCCTGCTGCACTTCCTGTGGCTGTACGGTACCTTGCGGCAAAAGAATCTGATGTCTGTCGTCGCCTTTGAACTTGAGAGTAACCACATCACTCATCTGAAACAAAGCCTGTGCGATATCATCGTCAGACAGGAGGAGGCAAGCCACGCGCAGGTGACAAAACAGACTCCTCTCCAGCAGCTGATCAGCGGCATCCAGCACAATCCTGGCGCAGAGCTGAGCGTGGACGAGGCGGCAGCTAAGATAGGCTTCAGCAGATCGCATTTTTGCCGGGTGTTCAAGCAGCAAACAGGGCAGAGCTTTGCCGCCTTTGTGATCGACCAGCGCATGCACCTGGCAGCGAGGCTGCTGACAGACTCACAGCTGAGTGTGCCAGACATCAGCCGCATGGTGGGCATGGACAAGGTCTGGTATTTCCGCAAGGTCTTCCTGCGTCATCATGGCGTTACGGCGGAGGCATGGCGGGCTGGGAAGCTTTCAAGGCAGGGTATTCTCCCGCCGCTTGACGCGGCCCCGGCGGAGCCCTAATATGAAAGCATCAAAAGAGAGCGGGAGGTCAGCATGCTGCATCGATTGGCGTTAATAGGCTATGGCGGGATGGCTGGGTGGCATCACAGCAACATCAAGGAGAGGGTGCCGGGCATTGAGGTGACGGGCGCCTGGGATGTCCGCAAAGAGGCGCGGGACAAGGCCAAGCAAAGCGGCCTGGAGATCTACCAGAGCCTGGAGCATCTGCTGCGCGACCCGCGCATCGACCTGGTGACCATCGCCACCCCCAATGATGTGCACAAGTCGCTGTCCATTGCCGCGATGCGGGCGGGCAAGCATGTGGTCTGCGAAAAGCCGGTGACACTCAATTCCGCTGAGCTGGAAGAAATCATGGCGGTGGCCAAGGAGACGGGCAAGCTGTTCTCCATCCACCAGAACCGCCGCTGGGACAGGGACTTCCTCACCGTCAAGGCCGCCATACAGCAGGACCTGATCGGCCGGCCCTATTTTGTCGAGAGCCGCGTGCAGGGCTCCCGGGCGGAGAGCATGTTTGGCTGGCGCGCGCACAAGCAAAATGGCGGCGGCATGGTGCTGGACTGGGGCGTGCACCTGATCGATCAGGCGC
>CAKTTM010000169.1 GCA_934615145.1 uncultured Clostridia bacterium
GTCAATCCGGATAGCGGGCAATTTCCGGTGGAGTTTCTCCTTAGCTTACTGTCCGAAATTGTAACATGGAGCCCACTGAACCAGATGATCCCAGAGAATCGTTGAGTTTCAGCTATTCTATGGATTACCTCCAGCGTTAACCATGTCTTGCCTATTCCTCCGCGTCCCTGCAAGGTGATTATTGGCCTTGAATCAGTCTGCATTAGACTGTCCAATAGTTCGACTTCAAGCTGCTCCCTCCGAATGTATCCCTCTCGGTTCGCAGGCACATTGGAGAAAGTCTCCCCGAGGATGGATAATTCACCTAGGGGGTCGGTTTCGCTCGGTGGTAGAGTTTGCGCGGGCTTCTCATACTCTTCCGTCTCCAACCTCTTCACAGCACCACTTGTGTAACAAATCAACTCATATGAATTTCTATCCCACTTCCCATTAGGCAGAAAGAGCTCATCGGAGTTATCAGCATACACTTCTATCAATGAAACTCTAATGGGCTTAGACCAGAAAACATAAACTCCTGTGGAATAAATCTTTTCAAGTTCTTTCGCTCGAGCTGTCTTTAGATATTGAAACGACTCACTATGCTTACCCAGAGTTGCAACACGGTACTTCCCCTGCTGTGTCCTTCTCATGTAAGACCACTCGCGCTTGAAGAGATGTAGATTGTCTAGGATTGCATCAATTGATTCTTTGAGAGGCTCAGATGCACTACCTTCTGTTTGCGTGGGAATTGCTCCATGTCCTTTTGTCGCGTTGCGCAATTCGGGGAAAAGACGAAACCAGTCCATTAAGCACGCAGTAGCCTTTAGTTTTGGTTCATAACTCTTCACTATTGCAAGCGTTTCTTCCATCTTCTGAACGGCAAGATACTGCCATGTGCCCTTCTTGCTACGAGTTGTGGTTATTTCGCTAAAGTCGTCGGAGGCATCTCGGTACATGAGTGAGTTGAGATCTCGTACCTTATCCAAGACATTCCACCCACCAATGCCATCCTCACGTAAGATACCTCGTTCAATCGAGTATCGACTTCTTGAGGTGTCATCTTTGATTGCGGATACAAAGGAGAGGACAACAATCTTGTACAGCATTTCGCCCAACAGGAGGAGTGATCTGAAGTGCGTACTCTCGGACTCAGTGGAATCTGCATCAACCCTTTTAAGCATCTGACGTAGTGGCTCTATCATCTTTCGCTCCTTTTGTCGAATTGCTATTCCTTAACGCTTCCACTTGTAAGCTCAGTAATCTACACTAGTTATGGGATTCGACTCCCATCGCCTCATCAATCGCCTTGGCCGCCGTCTTGCCCGCACCCATGGCCAGGATGACAGTGGCAGCGCCGGTCACCGTGTCGCCGCCGGCGTAGACCATGGGCTTGGTGGTTAGGCCCTGGTCGTCGGCCACTAGGCAGCCCCATTTGTTGGTCTCAAGGCCGGGGGTATTGCGGTGCAGCAGGGGGTTGGGCGCGGTGCCCACCGCGATGATCAGGCTGTCGATGTCCAGTCTGAACTCACTGCCCTCTTTGACGATCGGGCGCCTGCGGCCAGAGTCGTCCGGCTCGCCCAGGGTCATCTCCACGCACTCAAGGCCTGTGACCCAGCCCTTTTCCCCCAGCACGCGGGTGGGGGCGCAGAGGGTACGGAAGATGATGCCTTCCTCCTGCGCGTGGTGTACTTCCTCGCGCCGGGCGGGCAGCTCCTCCATGCCGCGGCGGTAGACGATGGTGACGCTGTGCGCCCCCATGCGCAGCGCGCTGCGCGCCGCGTCCATGGCCACATTGCCGCCGCCCACCACCGCCACCCGGCCGCCGCGGAAGATGGGCGTGGCTGAATGCTCCTTGTAGGCCTGCATCAGGTTGATGCGGGTCAAATACTCATTGGCGGAGTAGACGCCGTTGAGGCTCTCGCCCGGGATACCCATGAACTTGGGCAGCCCGGCGCCGGAGGCGATATAGACGGCAGCATAGCCCATGTCAAAGAGCTCATCCACCAGCAGCGTCTTGCCGATGACCATGTTGCACTGTATGTCCACACCCAGTGCCTTGAGGCCCGCCACCTCGCGCTTGACGATATCCTTGGGCAGGCGGAAGGCGGGGATGCCGTAGCTGAGCACGCCGCCGGGCTCGTGCAGGGCCTCGTAGAGGGTGACGGCATAGCCCAGCTTGGCCAGCTCGCCCGCGGCTGTGAGGCCACTGGGCCCAGCGCCCACCACGGCCACCTTGTGGCCATTGGGCGGCAGCAGCGCGGGCGGGGCCTGCTCATGCTTCATGTTTTCATCAGCGGCGTAGCGCTCCAGGTTGCCAATGGCCACCGGCTCGCCCTTGATGCCGCGCACGCAGAGGCCCTCGCACTGGCTCTCCTGCGGGCAGACGCGGCCGCAGACCGCCGGCAGCGCGGTATCGCGGCTTAATACCGAGTAAGCGCCGGGCATATCGTTCTGCGCTATCCTGTCGATGAAGCCTGGGATATCAATGCCCACCGGGCAGCCATCCACGCAGGGGCGATGCTTGCACTGCAGGCAGCGCTTGGCCTCCTCGATAGCCATCTGACGGTCATAGCCGGTGGCCACCTCATTAAAATCCCGGGCGCGAAGGCCGGCATCCCGCGTGGGCAGGGGCACCCGCTTTGGCTGCGCCATTTAAGCCTTCTCCTTTTGAAACAGGCGGCAGGCCTCGTCGCGGGCCTGGCGCTCAAAGGGCTGATACATCTGGGCCCGCTGCAGCGCCTCGTCAAAGTCGATCAGGTGGCCGTCAAAATCTGGCCCGTCCACGCAGGCAAAGCGGGTCTCTCCCCCCACCGTGACGCGGCAGCCCCCGCACATGCCGGTGCCGTCGACCATGATGGAGTTCATCGACACGATGGTCTTGATACCGTACTTGCGCGTCAGCTCAGCCACGAACTTCATCATGATCATTGGGCCGATGGCGATCACCTGGTCGTAGCGGTGGCCAGCCAGTATCAGCTCCTCCAGCGCCTGGGTGACCAGGCCCTGATCGCCATGGCTGCCGTCATCGGTCATCACGCGCAAAATGTCTGAGGCCTCGCGGAACTGATCCTCCAGGATCACCAGCTCCTTGTTGCGAAAGCCGATGATGCTGTGCACCTCGGTGCCCAGGCGGTGCAGCTTTTTCGCCGCCGGATAGGCGATGGCGCAGCCCACGCCGCCGCCCACCACGCAGACCTTTTTAAGGCCGTCCAAGTCGCTTGCGGTACCCAAGGGGCCCACAAAGTCGTGCAGGCTGTCGCCTGCCTCCAGCTGGTCCAGGGCCATGGTGCCCGCCCCCACCACCTGGTAGATGATGGTGACAGCGCCCCGCGCCTCGTCGCAATCGGCCACGGTCAGCGGGATGCGCTTGGCGTCCTCGCCGGTGCGCAGGATAACAAACTGGCCCACCTGGGCGTGGCGGGCAACGGCCGGGGCCTCGATGACCATGCGGGAGACGATGTCATTGAGCCTGTCTTTGCTGAGGATGCGGTACACGGGCTTGGTGGCCTCCTTTATTTACTCTGGGTCGCGGGGCAGCAGCGCCGCCTCGGGTGCGGGCAAAAAGTCCTGCAGGGCGCCAACGCCCTCCACATAGGGATTGAGGGTGTAAGTGGAATACTTGTTCACCTGGTCGATGACGGCCTTGGCCTCATCGCCTGTGACCAGCACGGGCTGGAAATTGTTGTATTGCAGCGTGCCCGACACATGGGCGGGAATGAGGTTGAGTTGCTGGCCCAGGTAGCGCTTGTCCGGCCCAAAGCTCAGCCTAAGCTGCGCCAGCATGGTCTGCGTGGCGCGCAGGTCCTTGTTGCCGCCAAAGGAGAAGTTGCCCAGCGAATAGACGATATTGGCATGGCCTATGCGCTCCACGCCCTGCAGCACATGGGGGTGATGGCCCACCACGGCGTCAGCGCCGGCTCTGAGCAGGAAGTTGGCAAAGTTCTGCTGGTCCTTGCCCTGGCGGGGGTTATACTCCATGCCGCCGTGCATCACCGCGATGATGACCGCGCAGCCCTCGGCCCGGAGTCGCTCAAAGCTGTGGCGCAAATCCTCGCGGTTGCGCGTCCAGTAGCCGATATAGCTGCCGGTAAAGCCTACCTTGATGCCGTCCTTTTCATATATCCAGGTCTGAAGCGAGGGATAGGGCACACCAAACCAGCCAAGCCCCGCCTCGTCCAGTATCTCCACCGTGCTGCGCAGCCCCTGGGGGCCATAGTCGCCGGAGTGGTTGTTGCCCAGGAAGCTCAGCTCAATGCTGCCTTCCTTTAATATCTCCACAAACTCAGGCGGGCCGCGGAAATTGTATGTCTTCTCCACCCTGTTGGCGGTGTGGGGATAAAACACATTCTCCAGGTTGATGACGGTGACGTCGTCATGGGCTATGATGTCCTGTACCTTCTCAAAGGGATAGCTATAGCCATAGTCAAAGATATAGTTGTCAAAGGAGGTGCGGCGGGGGCGGGTGTGCTCCTCACTGCCCAGGGTGCAGTCGCCTGTAAAGGTGATGAGTATGTCAGTCCCCTCAGACAGTGCGCTGGGCAGCAACAGTAGCAGTAGCAACAGAATCATCGTGAAGCGGCGCATGCATCCTCCCGGTCAGAAACGCTGAAAATTGGCTGCGCCTATCCTAACAAGTCAGGGGCGGGCTGTCAATGAAAG
>CAKTTM010000170.1 GCA_934615145.1 uncultured Clostridia bacterium
GGTCGGTGCCGCCGGTGGTGGCCCCGCCGCGCAGTATCAGGCCCAGCCCCGCGCCCAGTATGATGCCGCCAAAGATGCTGGCCAGCAGCGGGTCATGGGTGAGGGCGGGAAAGCGCAGGGCGTCGATCATCAGCGAAAAGATAAGTGTCGCCAGCAGCGAGCGCCAGACGAAGACCCGGCCCATCGAGCGGAAGCCCAGGATGAACAGGGGGATATTCAGCAGCAGGCTGGTCAGACCCACCGGCCAGCCAAAGGCCACGTGCAGCACGGTGGATACGCCGGTCACGCCGCCGGGGGCGATCTGATTGGGCAGCAGGTACAGCGGGTAGGCGATGGCGCCTATCAGGCAGCCCACCAGGATCAGGGCATAGTGCTTGATCCTGTCAAGCTGGGCTTTGTCGTGTATCCACTCTGAGCGAAACATCATCTGTCCCTTTCGCCGGCGGCCCATTGGCCGCCCATGATGCCCAAATCATACCATATTTTGGCCCCTCTGGGAATGCGCGGGCCACCCGCGATAAATTGCGCCCGCTTGCAGGAAAAGGCGCTTGGGCGGCGAAACATTTAAGCATAGAACAGTCCCATAAAGAGAGGAGTTCGATCACATGAAGACGACAATCACCGCAAAGGGCATGGTCGTTACCCCCGCGATATCCAATCGCGTGCTCAAGAAGACACAGACCATGAGCCGTTACCTGCGCCCGGACACCGAGATGCTCATCCGCATGCGCCGTGAGAAAAACGAGCGCATCGTCGAGATCACCGTGCCCATCAACGGCATGACGCTGCGGGCCGAGGCCAGCAGCGATGACAACCTGTTCATGTCCATTGACAAGGCCCTGGCCAAGCTGGAGCGCCAGATACTGCGCCACCGCACCAAGCTGGACAAGCGCCTGCGCGAGGACATCGCCATCGACGAGGCGCCGGAGTTCATCGAGGAGGTGGGCGCCGAGGAGAAGCAGGCCCGCCAGGTGGTGCGCAACAAGACCTATACCCTGCGCCCGATGAGCCGGGAGGACGCGGTGCTGCAAATGGAGCTGCTGGGTCACAGCTTCTTTGTCTACATTGACGCCGACAGCGAGGAGACGCATGTGCTCTACCTGCGCAAGGACGGCGACCTGGGCATCCTGACGCCGGACGCCTGAGCGATATCTGACAGCTAAAGCATCTGACCGCGGCTTTTCGCCGCGGTCAGATGCTTTCCTGCTTGTCTTTGAGCCATTCCAGCGCTGCCTGGCTGAGTGTGGCCTGGTCGTTGGGCAGCTGATGATCCAGCACCTGATCCAGCAGGTGATGAAGCGCCAGCCCGATCAAGTGGTTTTGTGGGAAGCCAAGCGCGATCAGCTGCCCGCCATCAAGGGCCAGGTCTTTGAGCCCCAGCACCGCCCCGCTTTGTACCAGGGCATGGGCCATGGCGATCAGCTCGTCAGCGTCGGGCGCCCGGCGGCTGACATGGGGGGCGTGGGCATCGGCGTCGGCGCGCTGCAGGCGGATGAGCTTGGTGAACATCGGCAGGCCCAACTTGGCCAGCCAGCGCTGCAGGTTATGGTGATTGATGCGGTCATCATGGTGGCGCACCAGCAGGGCCACCTCCTCGCTCAGCTTTCGGGATTGCCTGAGCCGGCGCATGGCCTCCTGGGCCAGCTGCACGCTGACGCGCGGGTGGCCCTTGAAGTGGGTGGTGCCGTCGGGGTCGCGGGTCATGCTGGCCGGCTTGCCGCTGTCATGGTAGAGCGCCGCCCAGCGGATGGCCAGATCCTGCGGGGAGGCTGCCACCACGCGCAGGGTATGCGCCCAGACATCGTGCACATGCCAGCGGCTGCGCTGGGGCGTGTGCAGCATGGGCTCCAGATCCGGCAGCACGGCAAAGAGTATGCGCGGCCAGGTGCGCAGCGTCTGCGCCGCGGCCTTGCCAAGCATCAGGCCATTGAGCTCCTTGGCCACCCTCTCGCGGCTGATCAGCGCCAGGCGATCGCTTCCTGCCAGCATGGCCTGATAGGTATCAGCCGTGATGCTAAAGTCAAGCGAGGAGGCAAAGCGCAGCGCGCGCAGGATGCGCAGCGCGTCCTCCTCAAAGCGAAGCCGGGGATCGCCCACCGCCTCAATGACCTTGAGCCTGCAGGCCTCGGCGCCGCCAAAGGGATCGACCAGGCCGGTCTGCTCGCTCCAGGCCATGGCATTGCAGGTGAAGTCCCGCCGCTGCAGATCCTCGATGAGATTATTCGAAAAGCTGACCTTGTCCGGGTGTCTGGCGTCAGAATAGCTGCCGTCCACCCGAAAGGTGGTAATCTCCAGCGCCTGGCCGCCCAGCAGCAGCGTCACCGTGCCGTGCTGCAGGCCGGTGTCGATCAGCCGCTCGCCCTCAAAGACTGCCTTGACCTGATCCGGCAGAGCGGAGGTGGTGATGTCGTATTCATGGGGCTTGATGCCCAGCAGATCGTCGCGCACGCTGCCCCCCACCAGATAGGCCTCATGGCCCGCGCGCTGCAGGCGCGAGAGCGTCTGGCGCACCGGCTCTGGCAGGGGAAAACGCATGCGTGGTCTCCTTTTTCGTTTGCTGGCGCCATCATACAAGCGGCCCCTTGACTTGTCAAGCAAGGCAAATGGTGATAGACTTTGCAGCTGAATGGATCAAAGCATAGCGCGGGGGAGGGAAGGCCATGATGTGGCAGCGCGTCACCTGTGACAAGGAGCGGGGCGACTTCCCCGGCACCAAGGGAACGCTGATGCTGGGGGACGCGCTGACAAGCGACTGGAGCCCCTGGTTTGAAAAGGTGCAGTGCGTCTACCTGGATCCGCCCTATTTCACCGGCGAACGCTTCACGCTGCGCATGCGCATCGGTGAGGAGGGCTGGCGCACCGGCCGGCGTTATATCGATTTGCCCGCCTTCAATGACTTTGCCGGCAGCAGCGAGGAGGACTATGTGGCCTTTTTGCGGGAGGCCATGCACCTGGCGCGGCAGTTACTCACGCCCAGCGGCTCCTTCTTTTTGCACATTGACTGGCGCATGGTGGCCCAGGCCCGGCTGCTCTGTGACGATATATTTGGCGCGGCGCAGTTTCGCAATGAGATCATCTGGAGCTATCAGACCGGCGGGCGCTCGCTTAAATACTTCAGCCGCAAGCATGACACCATCCTCTTCTATGCCAAATCCAAGGATCACTTCTTTGATATCACCCAGGTGCCCTCCGCCAGCAAGCACAGCCGCAGCAACCACTTAAAGCGCCATGTCGACGAGGACGGGCGCAGCTACCGCTCCATCAAGTCGGGCGGCAAGACCTATATCTACTATGATGACGAGCCCAGCTACCCCGATGATGTGTGGACGGACCTGAGCCAGATGCAGCAAAAGGACCCCCAGCGCACCGGCTACGGCACCCAGAAGCCCCAGGCGCTGCTGGACCGCATCATCCTGTGTTCGACCAAGCCGGGCGATCTGTTTTGCGACTTCATGTGCGGCTCGGGCACCAGCCTGGTCTCGGCGCAGTTAAACGGCAGGCCCTTCATCGGCATGGATCAGAGCCGGGCTGCCTTCTCCGTCAGCCGCAAGCGCCTGGCGGAGACAGCGCTGACCTGTCTGGCGCCTTTTTCCAGCGTGCAGGCCATGCTGGATGCCAGCTGCACGCCGGGCATCGGCTACTACGCAGTGGGCCTCAACGCTTACACGCTGCCGGGCGACGCCTTTGAGCGCTACCAGAGCCATGAGAAGGCGCGCGGCATCCACGGCCTGGACGCGGTGGATCAGTGGCACGCCGGCCTGCTGACGCGCGATACCTTCGTGGTCTATGCCTCGGCCCTGCGGCAAAAGCGCACGCCCAAGCTGGCCACGGAGCTGAGCGTTCCGCTCTTGCGGGGCACGGTGGGCATCCTGCTGATCGATGTGCTGGGCCACCGCAGCCTTTGGACGGCTTCCGGCCAGGTCTGAGGGCGCCGTGGTGGGGATGAGGCGTCAAATCCGTCTGATTATTGCGTTAATAGTGGCATTTGTTACCGACTTGTGATATGATGATGACGATTAGATGTTTTTTCGCCTGAGGTCGGCAACAATTCTTTGGGCAGAGGAGTCTTGACATGGCGTCAGTTGAGGATATCGGGATAGACCTTGGCTCGTCCAATGTGCTGATCTACGCGCGCAAGCGGGGGATCGTGCTCAATGAGCCCGCCATGCTGGCGGTGGATCATGAGAGCCGCAATGTGATCGCCATTGGCCTGGAGGCCTATCGGATGCTGGGGCGCGAGCCCAACAACATCGAGGTGGTGCGCCCGCTGCAGCGGGGCAGCATACAGGATTTTGACATGCTGTCCATCATGCTCAACCACTTTGTGGTGCGCGTGATCGGCAAGCATATTTTTGCCCGCCCCCGCGCAGTGATGAGCGTGTCCTCCTCCGCCAATGAGATCGAAAAGCGCCAGCTGATCGTGGGCATGTTTGAGGCGGGCGCCCGCCGCACCCAATTGCTGGAGCGGCCGCTGGCAGCGGCCCTGGGCGCCGGCATGGACATCAGCCAGTACGCCGGCCGCATGGTGGTCGATATCGGCGGTGCCACGGCTGACATCGCGGTCATCGCCTCGGGCGAGATGAACGCGCGCA
>CAKTTM010000171.1 GCA_934615145.1 uncultured Clostridia bacterium
TGAAGAAACTGCTGATCGGGCTGCCGGTGCGCAAGCTCTCTTCGCTGAGCGCCGGTGTGCTCAGCGACAGCCAGTAGCCTGCCCCCAGGCTGCCAAGCCCCAGCAACGCCAGCAGCCAGCGGGCCTTGGGCTCTCGCTCGCCCTGGCGTCCGGAGACCAGCAGCTTGATGGGCTGGCTTAAGTGCAGCTGGGCCAGTGACTTGATCAGCGTCAGCAGGTGCATGCCGGCAAACAGCAGCAGGGTGATGAGCATGTCCTCGCGCACAAAACTCAGCGGCACCGCGCTGTCCGCGCTCAAGGCCCTCAGCAGGATCAGGTGAAACAGGCGGCTCATCAGCGCACCCAGGGCAATGCCCAGCGCCGTGGTGATCAGCCCTGAGAATAGGGTCTCCAGTGCCAGCACGCGGCCGATATGCTTTTTCTCCATGCCCAGGATGTTGAACAGGCCAAACTCCTTCCTGCGCCGCTTGATCAGGAAGCCATGCGTATAAAACAGAAAGATGATGATGAACAGCACCATCACCCATTGACCGAACATCAGCGTGCGGCCAATGGTACGGCCACCGTAGACCAGGCCCATGGACAGGTTGCGCTCCAGCACGCGGATGATATAGTACATCATCACCAGCCCCGTGCAGCTGAGCATATAGGGCAGATAGCTCTGCCGGTTGCGCCGCAGGTTCTGCCAGGCCAGCGACAGATACAGCTTTTGACTCATGCCGGCTCACCGCCCCTCATCATGGCGGTCTGGGCCTCCGCGATCCGCTGGTACATGGCCTGCTGGTCCATGTCGCCGCGGTAGAGCTGGTGGAAGATGATGCCATCCTTGATGAACAGCACGCGCTTGGCATGGCTGGCCGCCTTGGTGGAGTGGGTGACCATCAGCAGGGTCTGGCCCTGGCGGTTGACCTCGGCAAATATGCCAAGCAAGCCATCAGAAGCGCGGCTGTCCAGCGCGCCGGTGGGCTCATCGGCCAGCAGCAGCCGGGGCCCCGTGATCAGCGCGCGGGCGATGGCGGCCCGCTGCCTTTCACCACCGGAGGCCTCGTAGGGGTACTTGTCCAGCAGCGGGGTGATCTCAAGCCTTTCGGCCAGCGGGCCGATGCGCAGCGCCATCTCTTCATGGCTGACCTTGCCCGACAGCACCAGGGGCAGGTAGATGTTGTCCCGCAGGCTGAAGCTGTCCAGCAGGTTGAAATCCTGAAAGACAAAGCCCAGGTTTTCCCGTCGGAAGGCGGACAACTGCTTCTCACCGATGCCAGACAAGGGTTCGCCGTCCAGCAGCACCTCGCCCGAGGTGGGCTGATCCAGCGCCGCCAGGATGTTGAGCAGTGTGGTCTTGCCAGAGCCTGATTCGCCCATGATGGCCAGGTACTCACCCTCCTCGACGGAAAAGCTGACGTCGCACAGCGCCTGCACCCGGCTGCCGCCAAAGCGGCTGGTATATACTTTCTTCAGGGATCTCACATCCAGTATCGCCATAGAGCATGCTCCTTTCCTTGATGGCTATACTGTAGCAGCTGTGGTCATCGCCTGCCTTAACTTTGCCTTACAATGGGCAGGCCTGGCGAACAGTTTTGTCACCTATTCCACTTGCAGGTCATCCGGCGGCAGCCGCAGCCGGGCAGTTGTGCCCTGGCCTGGCACGGAGTCGAGCGACAGCCTGATGCCCAGTTTGGCGCAGGTCTGCTGGCAGAGGTAAAGCCCGATGCCAGTCGACTGCTGGAACACCCTGCCGCTGTAGCCTGTGTAGCCCAGGTCGAACACGCGGGGCAGATCCTGCGGGCTGATGCCGATGCCGCTGTCCTGGATGATCAATTCATGCCCGGCCGCTTCATAGCGCAGCTGCACGCCGCCCTGATGGCTATATTTCACCGCGTTTGACAGCAGCTGCTCTATCACAAAACCCAGCCACTTGGCATCGGTGACGATGAGCACATCGTCCGGGATATCGATCTGAAGGCTCAGGCGCTTCAGCACAAACTGGCCCGCGTACTTGCGCGCCGCGCTCTGGGCGATGGGGTAAAGGGCCTGGCGGGCAAAGACAAAGTCGCTTGCCTGCTCATCCAGCCGCACATAGTGTAGCGCCATCTCCACATATTGTTCTATTTTGAACAGTTCGCTCAGCAGCTGGCGGCTGTGCTCAGTGTCCTCGCGCGCCAGCAGCAGGCGCATCGCCGCGATGGGCGTCTTGACCTGATGGTTCCATAGCGCCTGATAGCTCAGCAGCGCCTGATAGCGCGCGTCGTCGGCCGTGCGCTGCTGCCGATGCATCTGGCCCAGCTGCTGCAGCAGCGCCTGATAGTCCTTGTCCAGCGGCGAGCGGGCGGCGGGCAGATGTGTCAGCGAGTCCGGCAGCCCGGCCATCAGGCGGCTGAGCGCCTGCCGCTGGTGCAAAAAGCGCAGCCAGTCGAACACCAGCCAGATCAGCAGCGTCACCGCCGCCAGCGAGCAGGCGTACAGATAGGGCGCCAGCGGTTGTGCGTGCAGCGACAGCACCAGGGCGCCCAGCAGGCCCAGCGTAAGAGCCATCAGCATCACCGGCAGGCGGTGGCGCAGCCAGGGGCTAAAGCCGCCGCCTGTCACGGCGCCGCCACCAGGTAGCCCTGGCCCTTGCGGGTCTCTATCAGCTCGGGCAGCCCCAGCTCTTCCAGCTTGCGTCGCAGGCGGCCCACATTGACGGTCAGCGTATTCTCATCCACAAAGCTCTCCGTTTCCCACAGCCTTGTCATCAGCTGCTCGCGGGATACGATTTTGCCGCGGTTTTCCATCAGGGTCTGCATGATGCGGTTCTCATTGCGGGTCAGCTCGGCCGTCTTGCCATCGTACTGCAGGCTGGCCTGGGCGCTGAGATAACTCAGCCCCCCATGCGTCATGATAGGGGACGCGCTGGCAAAGCCATAGCTGCGCCGCAGCAGGGCCTCCACCTTGGCCATCAGCAGCGCCAGATCAAAGGGTTTGGCGATCAGGTCGTCCGCCCCCATGTTCATGGCGGTCACAGCGGTCAGGTTGTCGCCGGCGGAGGTGATAAAGATGATGGGCAGGGTGGAGACCCTGCGTATCTCACGGCACCAGTAATAGCCGTTGAAGCCGGGCAGCTTCAAGTCCAGCAGTATCAGCTGGGGCGAGAAGGCGGCGACCTCGTCCATCACCCGGTCAAAGTCCTCGACCGCGCCCACCTCATAGCCCCAGGCGCTCAGGTGCTCGCGCAGCGCCTCGCGTATCACCGCGTCGTCTTCCACGATCAGTATCCTGTACATGCTCTCACCTCTTTAGGGCCATTCTATCACAAATCTGCGCAGAGAAAAGGGGCCGCCGCGGACGCGGCAGCCCCAATAGCGTTGGTAATAATTACTTCGCGTCGACCTTGCCCATGTGGCGGATCAGGTCAACCACCTTGCAGGAATAGCCCCACTCGTTGTCATACCAGGCAACCAGCTTGACAAAGGTCTCGTTGAGCATGATGCCGGCATCAGCGTCAAAGATGGAGGTGCGGGAGTCGTGGATGAAGTCGCTGGAGACAACGGCGTCCTCGGTGTAGCCGATGATGCCCTTGTACTCTTCGCTTTCACTGGCTGCCTTCATGGTGGCCTTGATGTCTTCATAGGTGGTGGGGGTCTTGAGGGTGACGGTCAGGTCCACCACGGACACATCGATGGTGGGCACGCGGAAGGACATGCCGGTCAGCTTGCCCTTGAGCTCAGGCAGCACCACGCCCACCGCCTTGGCAGCGCCGGTGGAGGAGGGGATGATGTTGGCGCTGGCAGCGCGGCCGCCGCGCCAGTCCTTCTTGCTGGGGCCGTCCACGGTCTTCTGCGTGGCGGTGGTGGCATGCACTGTGGTCATCAGGCCTTCCTTGATGCCGTACTTGTCGTTGATCACCTTGGCCAGGGGGGCCAGGCAGTTGGTGGTGCAGGAGGCGTTGGACACGACCACCATGTCCTTCTTGTACTCCTTGTGGTTGACGCCCATGACGAACATGGGGGTCTCCTTGTCCTTGGCGGGCGCGGTGATGATGACCTTCTTGGCGCCGCCCTTGAGGTGCAGGCTGGCCTTGGGGGTATCGGTAAAGACGCCGGTGGAGTCGGCGATGTACTCGGCACCCGCCTCGGCCCACGGGATCTCGTCGGGGTTCATCTTGGCATAGACCTTGATGACATTGCCGTTGACCGTCAGCTCGTTCTTCTCAACATTGGCGCTGACCTCGCCCTCAAAGCGGCCGTGCACGCTGTCATACTTGATCATGTACACCATGTACTCAACATCGATGAAGGGGTCGTTGATGGCGACCACCTGTACTTCCTTGGGATGCTCCAGCGTGGATGCCAGAATCAGGCCGCCGATGCGGCCAAAGCCATTGATACCAACCTTAATCATGTGGAATCCTCCTTAGCTAATGTGCAGTTGGGTGCATTGATCGCACCATTGAACAGTATACCCTCTTTTGTGCCAATTCGCAAGGATTTACCTAATAAATAACGAGGTGCGTCTGCCGGAGGCCGTTCAACCGACCGGCATAATACCAATCGAATTCCTTATTGCATCCAAAGCGGGCAGGAATTTTGCGCTGACGCGAGGAGCAGTAGAG
>CAKTTM010000172.1 GCA_934615145.1 uncultured Clostridia bacterium
GGTGTGCATAAATGCCAGTCAGGGGAAGGCCGCGGCCTTCCCCTGACCATGAGCTTGCTTAGAAGCCCATCAGCGCCAGATCCATCTCATCCTTCATGGCGTTGAGGGCATCATCAATGCCCATCTCATCAGCCAGTATCAGGGACATGTAGCGGTCGAAAATGGCCTGGATTTCATTGTATGTGGGCGGGCACTCCACCGACTTGGCGTTGGCCGCGCTTTCGAAGAAGATCTTGGAGTTACTGGGGAAGTCCGTGTCAACAACGACCTCCTTCATCACTTCTTCTGACATGGGGATGCCGGAAATATCGATGATGGTGCGCTGGGAATCCTGTGAGGACAGCCAGCAGATCAGCTTGAAAGCCTCATCCTTCTTGGTCGAGGCGGCTGAGATCGGCCAGAGGCCAAAGCCGGCGATGGCCTGCTGCGTCTTGTTGGTGGGCAGCCACTGGATGTCGATGTCCTTGAAGCCGGACTCTGTGTAGGTCTTGAAGGGCCAGCGGCCCAGGAAGTCCATGCCGACCTGATCGGCGATGAAGCTGCCTGCGTTCAGGGGGGCCACCTTATGTACATGCACCAGGTCATACATCAACTGGAAGACTTCTCTTGCTTCCGGCGAATTGATCACAGACTCGGTCATGTCCTCATTGAGGAAGGAAGCGCCATTGTTGAACAGCCAGGCCGAGAAGGCGAAATACCAACCGGGCAGATTCAGGCCGTAGACCTGAGTCCCATCCGCGCGGGTGAAAGTCATCTTCTTGGCGTAGTCCAGGAAGGTTTCATAGTCCCAGTCGGCTGGCGGCATCTCTAGTCCCGCCTCTTTGAGGACATTGAGGTTGATATGGGTAACAATATTGTTCCACTCAAAGCCGTAAGCGTAGGTCACGTCGTCCACCGTCAGCGGCCTGCTGATCATCTCATTATTGTCAGCGACCATCGCGGCCCACTCCGGATATTTCTCAATATATGGATTCAGGGGCTCAAGCAGGTTGTTGGAGCGGAAGACCTCAAAGCCCTCAATGGCCAGACGGATGACATCCGGGGTATCGCCGCCGGCGATCATGGTCTGGATTTTTGAGTTGAAGCCAGCCCATCCACCAGAGGAGGGCACGAACATCAACTCAACCGAAATACCGGTCTCATTGAAGAATTTGGTGAGCACCTCCTGCATCGCCTTGACACTGAAGGGCTCACCGTCCATAACGATGCGCACCACGTTCTTGCCATCACCCACCATGTTGCGGGTGATCTCGACCTCTTCGGCTGCTTGTTCGGCGAAGGACAGACCTACGCTGCCCAGCAGCAACAAAAGCACCATGAGCAAGGACACAAGTTTCTTCATCCCCGGGACCTCCTTTTTGTTGTGGACTGCCAATACGTACACGTGTACGTTGCTGCAGCCATCATACATCAGACCAGACCAAGCGTCAAGCGATGCGGCCAAAAATATTCCAGAAAAGACATGAAAGCTAGCCCCGGATGACATCCGAGGCCAGCAAAAAGTTACAGATCAGATCACTTCCAGATAGTCCTTGTCCGGCAGCGCGGGGAAGGGGGCGGTGGGCAGCTGCTGGTACCAGTAGGCCACTGAGGCCAGGTCGTCCTGCAGGGGCAGGTAGCGGCCGCCTTCGCGCCAACCCAGGGCCTGGATGGTCACGCGCAGATCTTTTTCAAAGTAGATGGGGTCAGTGATATGCCAGCGGTACATGCCAAAGCGCATCTGGCTCATGTACAGCGGGTTGGGCGTGATCACCTGGTGCAGGCCGGCATAGGGGGTGGTGAAGGGCACATAGTTGGCCTTGGTCTTGGGATCCTCAAAGTTGTAGGAGCCGCAGAAATAGTCCTCGGTGCCGGTGCCGCAGATGGTGGGGAACTCTTTGTCGCCATCCATGAAGAACTTGATTTCGCCCTCACCCCACCAGCCGCGGTTGTTGACGCCCCAGGCCATGTAGGTGCCCACGAACTTGCCCTTGCCCTTGACGCCTTCGAGAATCGTGTAATCCTGCTTGTAGGGCAGGGGATTGGTGCGGCGGAACTGGGCGTGGAAATAGGCCTCGTCCTCGGCCACCTCGCACAGACAATAGTCGATCTGGTAGTACATGATGACAGGATCGGCGGCGGTGTTGGTCAGTGTCATCTTGGCTGATTTTCTAAACGGCATCGGCCAGTAGCAGTTAAAGGCGGAGCCGGGGTTGACGCAGACGGCCAGGGAGCTTAGCTGGGCGTATTCATTCCAGCCCATGGCGAAAAAGTCGCCGATGGGTGTCTCCACAGAGGGATTCTCCTGCCCATCCCAGTACATGCGCACGATGGTGTTGCGCCAGCGGCCTGTGGGGGTCAGCCAGATGTGATTGATGATGCCGCTGCCCTCAATGTCAGCGATGGTGAATGTCTCGCCCGGCTGAAGAATGATATAAGGATTGACCTTCCAGCCGCGGCCCAGATCGCGGGCGGCGTTCTTGGCATTGCCGTCCTTGAGCTCGCACATGCCGCCCTTGCCCTTTTCACCCGTGAAGTTCTCCGGGCTGATAGAGCGAGTGATCTTCTTTTCTAGCGCACTTAACCTGTCCATGGTCATGATCTGTACCTCCTATTTTATGACATCCATGCCACAAACGGTGGCCCGGTGCCTTTCTGTTGCCCTGATTATAGGAAATGCACTCAGCAATGTCAATGAGATGTTTACAACCATGTCCAAACAGGGTATACTTTGGCCAGATGAACAGGATGATGCATGCATGAAACCGATGTCAGAGGAGGCGGCGCATGGTCACGATCTATGAGATCGCCAGGGAAGCCGGGGTATCCCCCTCGACGGTAGCGCGCGCGCTGCGCGGTACTGGCTATTGCAGCGCCGAGAATCGCCAGAAGATAAAGGCCATTGCCAAGCGCATGGGCTATGTGCCCAACCACGCCGCGCGCTCACTCAAGAGCAAGCGCAGCCAGAAGGTGCTCTTCTGCATCCCGGACATCTATAACCCCTTCTATTTCCGCATGATCAAGGGCGCCAGCGATGTACTGGAAGGGCATGGGTATTTTCCGGTGCTCTGCCACACCAAGGGCGACATCGACATCGAGCTGAAGATGCTGCGCAACCTGCAGGAGGGCTATGGCGATGGCATGATATTCGTCTCCTTCGACTTCAATCAGCGCAACATCGCCGCTGTCAATGCCTGCGGCTGCCCCGTGGTGCTCAACAACAATTATCAGTCACCCGACGGCAAGGACGCCTTTGATTGTGTTTATGTAGACACCTTTGAGGGCATCCGTGCGGCAGCGCTGCACTTTATCGACCAGGGGCATGAGCGCCTGGGCTATATCGGCGGCAGGGCGCAGACACAGACGGGCAGGGAGCGCTTTGCAGGCTTCCTGCGCGCGCTGCTGGACAGGGATGTCCCGGTGCACCAGCGATTCTTTAAAGTCGGCGACTTCACCATGGACAGCGGCAGGCAGGCGATGACAGAGATGATCGAGCAAGGGGAGCTGCCCCAGGCCCTGGTGGTGGCCAATGACCTGATGGCCATTGGCGCCCTGCAGGTCTGCCAGGAGCGCGGGCTGCGGGTGCCGGGTGACTTGGCCATCATCGGCATGGACGACAGCGACCTGGCGCAGTGCCTGCATCTGTCCTCCATCCAGATGCGCGAGGAAGAGATAGGCCGGCAGGCCGCTACGCTGCTGATGGACAGGATACTGCATGGCCACAGCGAGAAGCGCATCGTGCGCCTGCAGCCCAGCCTGATGTTGCGCGGCTCCAGCGAGCTTGCGGATGCCATGGGCAAGCCCTGAGGGGATGAGATGACGAGGGCGGCGATGAATGAACTTGCCAAAGGAGCCCAAATGAAGGACAACGAGTCGGGTGTAGACTGCTTTCCGTCGGGTAGAATGTCTTTTGAATAGCTTAGTATCAATGTATTCTCGTTGGGCAGGATGCCCTTGATGGTTTGTATCGTATGACATCGATTGCAGGATGACCTGCAGCGCACAGGAGGCCAAGGTGAAGGAAGCACAGGGCTTGATACTCCAGAATGAACACATCACCGCGACATTCAGCGGCAGCACAGGCGCTTTGCTGCAGCTTGAGGACAGGAATCGCGGCCTGCTGCACATCGAGGATCCGGGCAAGGTGCCGCCTTTCCGGCTGGAGCGCTCCGGCCGCATGCTCAGCCGCTATCGTCAGTTCAGCTGGCAGGCGGATGAACAGCAGCTGAATTTCGCCTGGACGCTGACAGGCGCGGTGCTAAAAGCCACCGTGCGGCTGCTAGAAGACGGGCTTAGCTTCAGCGCCACTTTGGAGGGCGAGCAGGCCGGCAAGTATCGCGCGGTTGAATACCCAATCCTGGAAGGTCTGCGCAGTCAGAAGGAAAACAGCTACCTGGCCCACGCCTATGCCACCGGCCTGCTGATGCGTAATCCCGCCGCTCACCTGCCCGCCCGCGGCGGCCTGCGCTTTTGCCCCTACCCGGAGGGCTTCTCCGGGGCGACCATGCAGTTCATGGCCTATTATCACCAGGGGCAGGC
>CAKTTM010000173.1 GCA_934615145.1 uncultured Clostridia bacterium
ACGAATTTCCTTGTAATCCATCTTCTAGAATATGATCATGCGGTGGTTCTCGCGACGTGGGCAACTACCGTCTTCTATCAACTGCTATGCGAGCTTACCTGCAAAAATCAAGAAGGAACCCGCAAGATGGAGGTCAGAGATATTCTTAGTACTTACGCGCCAAAATTTGAGGAAGTGTCAAGCATAACTAGAAAGCGACTACAGGAAGAAGTGAAGAGGATAACTTTTCTAGATCTGCAATGCCCAACGATTAGAGAAGTCGATGTCATCTGGGCAAAGGAATTGTTTGGCAAAGAATCCGATGAATTGTTAATAAAGGCAAGAAACCAGCTTGAGCTGCTTGCACGGAAGAGGAACCCTGAAAGGCAGTAGTTCTTACCCGCAACATCAAAGTGCTGCAATACATCCCCTCCGCTTGCCCCAATCGCCCCACCCATGTACAATGGTGGGGCGGCGCTTTGTGGCGCGGCGGAAGGAGCCGGAAGTGGACTGGAGACCTTGGTTTAAGCGATTGGGCCTGGCATTGGCAGTGATGCTGGCCTTGACGATAGGGATGGCGCGGGCGGACGAGGAGGTCACGCTGTTTTCGGGGCCGGAGGGGACGCTGGCGACGGCGGCACCGACGGCTGTGCCTATGGTTGAGACGGTAGAAGCTCTGCCGTCTGATGGGCTGCCATCCAACAGCCTGCCAGCCGATACCACCTCACCCAACCTTCAGCCATCCGACCCCGCCGTTGACGCTGTATCCGCTGACACTTCATCCGAAAACACCATCCCCTCACCCGAGCCCACCACCCCCACTCAGGACACCGCGGCGCGGGAAAGCTTCATCGACGACATGATCGCGCTGGCGGAGAAGCTGTACAAGCAGACAAAGGGCAGGGCGCAGCCGGCCAACAGCGCGGGGGATATCTGGGTGTGCAAGAACTTTACCGTGCACCTGTTCAGGCAAAACCGCGACAAGTACGCGCTGCGCGAGCATCCGGATGTGCAGCTGCGCATCCCCAACAACCTGCCCGCCAAGGACTCGAAGCCCTACAGCTACGGCATCGCCTGGGAGGATGTGCCGCTGGAGCAGGGCAATCCCTTTGTGGCGGCGCACAGCTTTTACTATGACAGCGACTTGAGCAAGGCGCAAAACCGCGAGAAGGCGCTGGCCTTCATGCGGGAGGTCAGGCGCGGCGACTTCTTTCAGATGTCGGCCAACTACTACTACGGCGTGGGCGCGCACAGCCTGGTCTTCACCCAGGATTATGACGAGGCCACCGACTCCGTCACCTGGACGGACAGCAACATGAAGGGCGAGAGCCGCGGCGGCAAGCGCTACGGCTATGTGCAGTATGACGCGGTCAAGCCCATCGAGTGGTTTGTGGATGCCTTTTGCCAGAAGGGCCGGGGCGCCACGCTCTACCGCCTGCGCGACGACATCATCTTCAAGTGATGCCAATCTCACGCCTTATGGCATCGTAGCGCTTGGTCTGTTGCTTTAGCGCCATAAGGCTGCTTGCTTCGCGTAGCGCCGCTGGGCTACCCGCAATCTCAATCCTCCCCTACTGCGCTGGCAGAGCTCGCTTGCAGGCTCGGTTTCGATTGACTCCTCCGCCTGCCTTCATCCGCCACAGGCGGCGGCAGGCGCTGTCCCCGCTCGACTGCGCCTGGCGTCAGCGCAGAATACCTGCCCGCTTTGGATGCAATAAGAATTTCGATTGGTATCAGAAAGGCCGGGAGCCATGGACTGGATAGAACTGAGCATCACCACCAACAGCCAGGGCGCGGACATCGTCAGCGACTATCTGCTGGGCTTTGGCGTCAAGGGCACGCAGATCATCGACCGGGCTGATGTGCCCGACCCCGCGCAGCCCAGCGGCTATTGGGAGCTGATCGACCCCACACTGATCGAGCAGATGCCAGAGCAGGTGATCGTCAAGGCCTGGTTTGAGCAGGACAGCGATCTGGGGGCGCTGGGCGAAGGGCTGCGCCAGCTGCCGCTGATCAGCGGGCTGGACTTAGGCGAGCTAAAGCTCAGCCTCAATACCGTGGACGAGAAGGACTGGGCCGAGTACTGGAAGCGCTTTTACAAGCCCTTCCGCCTGGGGCAGCGGCTGGTGATCCGCCCCAGCTGGGAGGATTATCAGCCACAGCCGGATGACCTGGTCATCGACCTGGACCCGGGCATGGCCTTTGGCACCGGCACGCACGAGACCACCGCGCTGTGCGTGGAGTTGATCGAGCAGCATTATCAGGGCGGCAGCCTGATCGACATCGGCACCGGCAGCGGCATCCTGGCCATCGCCGCGGCCAAGCTGGGCGCGCAGCCGGTGCTGGCGCTGGACATCGACCCGCTGGCCGTGCGCACGGCGACGGAAAATGTGGCCTTGAATGGCCTGAGCGATCAGATCAGCCTGCGGCAGGGCGACCTCCTCCGCGATGTGGAGGGCACATTCGACTTTGCCGTGGCCAACATACTGGCCGATGTGATCATCATGCTGGCCGCGCCGCTCAAACAGCGCCTCCGGCCGGGCGCCGTCTTTGTCTGCAGCGGCATCATCTTGGAGCGCGAGGGCGATGTGCTGGCAGCGCTGCGGCAGGCAGGCTACCAGATGATGGAGACCCGCCGCCGGGGCGAGTGGGTGGCGATGGCGGTGCGCGCCTGATGCAGAGCTTTTTTGTGGACGCGCTGACGCAGGGCCGCGCGCGGCTGAGCGACGAGGACGCGCGGCATCTATTGAAGTCCCTGCGCATGGCGCCGGGCGACCATGTGGCGCTGGCCGTGGACGGCAGGCGCTACGAGGCCCAGCTGCAGCTGGAGGGCACGGTCCTCTACGCCCAGGCGCTGCATGAGCTGCCGGGCACCGAGCCCCGCGCGCGCATCACGCTGTACCAGGCGCTGTGCAAGGGCGACAAGATGGACAGCATCGTGCAAAAGGCCACCGAGATCGGCGTGCACGCCGTGCAGCCCTGCCTGATGAGCCGCTGCGTCAGCCGCTGGGAAGGCGGGGAGAAGAAATTGAGTCGCTGGCAGCGCATCGCCCGCGAGGCCGCGGTGCAAAGCGGGCGGGGCATCATCCCCCAGGTGCGCGATTGCCTGAGATTTGACCAGCTTTGCCAGGCGCTGCCCCAGCATCAGCAGGCGCTGGTGCCCTGGGAGCAGGGCGGCCTGCCGCTGGCCACGGCCTATCAGGGCGCGCAGGATATGGCGCTTATCATCGGGCCCGAGGGCGGCATCAGCGAGGGTGAGATTGAACAGCTAAAGGCCACCGCGGTGACGCTGGGCCCGCGCATCCTGCGCGCGGAGACGGCAGGCCTGGTGGCGGCGGCCATGCTGCTGCAGCTGGCGGGGGATATGCAGTGAAGCAGGATCAGCAGACCCGGCAGGTGGCGGCCTTCTGGGACAGGCAGGCCGGGCGCTACGCACGGGCGGTATATCGCGGCCTTCATCAGCATGAGGACATGGCCCGGCGGATCGCAGCGGCGCTCAAGCCCACCGACCATGTGGCCGAGATCGCCTGCGGGCCGGGGCAGATGGCCCTGGCGCTGGCACCCGGGGTGCAGCGCTATCAGGCCAGCGACATCGCGCCGGGCATGATCGATATCGCTAGGCAGCGCGCCAACGAGGCCGGGCTTGCGCAGTTGACCTTCACGCTGGCCGACGCCGCCAGCCTGCCCTATGCCGATGCCAGCCAGGACGCGGTGATCATCCTAGCGGCGCTGCACCTGGTGCCCGATGCCGGGCAGGTGATGGGGGAGATACGCCGGGTGCCAAAGCCGGGCGGCCAACTCTTTGCCAGCAGCTACCTGGCGGCGCAGAGCCTGATGAGCCGCATCGGCAACGCGCTGATGAGCCTGAATGGCTACCGCGACCGGATGATGTGGCAGGCGGAGAGCTTTTTGCGCTTCTTAAGCGAGCAGGGCTTTGAGCTGCTCAGCCGCGCCGACTATGCTGTCTTCCCCATCCCGGTGGTCTACGCGCAGGGGAGGATGAGATGAGCGACTGGCGGCGCCTGGGCGCGGAGCAGACAGATAGAGATGGTGGATTAAGGCAGGACACCGTACAAGGTAGCGTACAGGCTACCATCAAGAAACCGGACAAGAAACTGGGCATGAATCAGGGCGGGACAGGCTGCGCATGACCATCCCGGACAAGCCTTTGAACCGCAATCAGCGCTATGTGACCGTCAGTGAGGCATCATGACCAACAATAAGACCGTCGCCTTCTACACCTTGGGCTGCAAGGTCAATCAGTACGACAGCCAGGCGATGCTGGAGCAATTTGTGCAGGCGGGCTATCAGGCGCGCCAGTTTGGCGAAAAGGCGGATGTCTATGTCATCAACTCCTGCGTGGTGACGGCGACGGGCGAGAGCAAGAGCCGCCAGGCCATGCGGCGCGCGCAGCGGCGCAACCCGCAGGCCCAGGTCATCGTGGCCGGCTGCCTGGCGCAAAAGGAGGCAGACAAACTGATGGCGATGGGCTCGCGGCTGGTGCTGGGCAATCAGCGC
>CAKTTM010000174.1 GCA_934615145.1 uncultured Clostridia bacterium
GCCCAGGCGCTGCTGGCCCGCACGCAGAAGAGCTGCGACGAGGTGCTGCAGGAGGCGCGCAAGCGCGCCGAACAGATCGTGCAGGACGCCGAGGAAGAGGCCAAGGAGCTGGTGCCCGATCCCGAGCTTGAAGACCTGCAGGCCCAGCGCGACGCCATGCGCAAGGAGCTGGAGAGCCTGAAATCCCAGGCGGCCAGTTTCCGCAAGCGCTTCCAGAGCATGCTCAAGGATCAGTCGGAGATCATCGACGCGGAAACGGAGCTGTTCTAATGCGCTTAGGATCCCTGGAGGCAGGCGGCACCAAGATGGTGATGGGCCTGCTGGATGAGCAGGGGCGCATCCTCAAGAGCGCCAGCTGCCCCACCCGCCTGCCGGCGGAAACGATGCCGGAGATCATCGCCTTCTTTGAGCAGGAGAAGGTGGATGCCCTGGGCATCGCCAGCTTTGGCCCCATCGATCTGCACGCGGGCACGCCCCGCTTTGGCAGCATCACCAACACGCCCAAGCTGGCCTGGCGGGATTATCCGCTGTACCAGACGCTCAAAGATGCCCTGCAGGTGCCCTGCGCCATCGACACCGATGTCAACGGCGCGGTGCTGGCCGAGGTGGCGCTGGGCGCGGCCCAGGGTCTCACCAGCGTGCTCTACCTGACCATCGGCACCGGCATCGGCGGCGGCCTGATGAGCGAGGGCAAGCTGGTGCACGGCCTGATCCACCCGGAGTGGGGCCACATGATGCTGGCCCGCCATCCGGAGGACCCGCTGACCAGAGGCATCTGTCCTTATCATGAGCACTGCGCCGAGGGCTATGCCTCCGGCCCTGCCATGCAGGCGCGCTGGGCCATGCCCGCGCAGGATCTGGCCGACGATCACCGCGGCTGGGCGCTGCAGGCCTATTATCTGGCCCAGATCTGCGTCACCGCGCTGATGACGGTCTCGCCCCAGCGCATCATCATCGGCGGCGGCGTGATGCACCGCGAATTGCTCTACCCACTGGTGCGAAAGCAGGTCACCGCGCTGCTGGGCGGCTACCTGGCCTCCCCCGCATTGCTGGACATGGACAGCTACATCGTGGCCCCTGCCCTCTACCCCGATTCCGGGCTGGTGGGCGGCGCGCTGCTGGCAAAGCAAGCCTTACAGGGCTGAACACAATTCGGAATGCAGGCCGCGGCATGCGGCCTTTTTTCTTTGTCTGGCCTGTATTTCGCCATTTTGTCCTCTATTTGACATTCCGTCCGGTGGTGATATAATGCAGGCAATGCCTGTCATGGTTTGATGGGCGTGCAATTAGAAGAAGGTGAAACCTTGCTCGCGCTTGCCCTGTTCTGCTTGTGGATACTGTTCAATGGCAGGTTGACCTGGGAGTTGGTTGCCTTTGGCATCGTCATCTCCACGGCACTGGCCTGGTTTGTGCAGCGCTTTGTGGCGCCCGGCCTGACGCTGAAGCGTCAGTGGATGGTCACCACCCGCCTGCCGGGCTACCTGCGCTTTGTCTGGCTGCTGATCAAGGAGATCACGCTGGCCAATATCGCCGTCATGCGCCTGATACTGACCGATCAGGTGGAGGTGGTACCGAAACTGACCACCTTCCGCACGACGCTCAAGACACTGGCCGCCCGCGTGGTGCTGGCCGACTGTATCACGCTGACGCCCGGCACCATCACGGTGCACCTGCAGGGCGACGAGTACCTGGTGCACTGCCTGGACGAGAGCCTGGAGTCCGGCCTGTTCGACAGCGAGTTTGAGCGGCGCCTGATCCGCAAGGAGGCCGAGTGGGTGGAGGAGGTGCCGGCATCATGAGCCTACACGACGCCTATGGCTACCTCTACACCGCCGTGCTCTGTGTGCTGGCGGTGTTGATTGTGCTGTGCTTCATCCGCGCCATCAAGGGGCCCTCCATCGCCGACCGCATCGTGGCCATCAACATGATAGGCACCCAGATCATCATCATGATCGGCCTGGTCGCGCTGCTGATCGGCGAGGGCTATCTGGCCGATGTGGCGCTGATATACGCCATGATCAGTTTCCTCGCCGTGGTGGTGCTGACCAAGGTCTACATGGGCGTCTTCCTGGAGCGCCGCGCCCAGGCGCAGGAGGAGGGCCAGCATGGTGCTTGACTGGCTGCGCTTCATCCTGACGGCGGCGCTGCTGCTGGGCGGCGTCCTCATCCTGATCACGGCGGTGATCGGGGTGTACAAGTTTGACTATGTGCTAAACCGCATGCACGCGGCGGCCATGGGCGACACCCTGGGCCTGCTGTTTTGCCTGCTGGGCCTGGTGATTAGCGCGCCGGACATCTGGACGATGCTGAAACTGCTGATGATCATTGCCTTTTTGTGGCTGGCCAGCCCCGTCAGCAGCCACCTGATCGCCCGCCTTGAAGTCACCATCAACCCCCGCTGGCAGCAGCTGCCCCCGCCAGAGGGCGCAGAGCAGGAGGATGAGTCATGAGCTTTTTGCATATCGTGCTGCTGGGCATGCTGATCGTCTGCTCGCTGGCGGTGGCGATGACCAAGAACCTGCTGACATCGCTGATCGTCTACATGGCCTATTCGCTGATCATGGCCATCATCTGGATGTTCCTGGAGAGCCCGGACCTGGCCATCACCGAGGCCGCGGTGGGGGCGGGCATCACCAGCGTGCTGTTCTTCATCACGCTCAAAAAAATACACGCCATCAAAGGAGACAGGGACCATGAGCAAGCGCAGAAGTGACTGGGCCTCCAGGCCCCAGGCCCGCTTCCAGCGCTGGATGCGGGATGGCTTCCTGGGCCTGGATGAGCGGATGATACAAGAGGTGGATGAGCCCAGCGTCAGCGACCCCTACGAGGCGCTGATCGCCCAGCATCAGGAGAACATGGACAGCCGCCGGCATGAGCGCAGCGTGGCGCTGGACTGGTTGCAGCAGCATGACCTGCGCAGCTGGTCTGCCACCAAGGGCCGCAAGCTGCTGGGTCGTCTGCATGTGATCCTAGCGCTGCTCTTAGGCGGGCTTATCATGTTCCTGCTATTGGACACCGTGGCCACCATGCCCCGCTTTGGCGCGGCGGATGCCCCCGGCTCCAACGAGGTCATCGCCCGCTATATCGAAAGCGGCTTGCAGGAGACCGGCGCTGTCAATATCGTCGCCGGCATGATACTGGACTACCGCGCCTTTGACACCCTGGGGGAGAGCACGGTGCTGTTCATCGCGGCCTGCGCGGTGCTGGTGCTGCTGCGCATCGACCGCGACGATGAGGGCAACCCCATCATCGAGGCCATCGCTGAGGAGGCGGACGACCGCCACTACGAGCCCAAGAACGACCGCATCCTGCAGGGCAGCGCCATGCTGCTGACACCCATCATCCTGTTGTTTGGCATCTATGTGATCCTAAACGGCCACATCTCCCCCGGCGGCGGTTTCTCCGGCGGGGCCATCATCTCAGCTGGCCTCATCCTCTACCTCAATGCCTTTGGCTTTGCCAAGGCCGGGCGCTTTTTCACCTACAAGACCTTCATGTGGGTCAGCTTTTTCTCGCTGGCCTTCTACGGCCTGGCCAAGACCTACTCCTTCTACATGGGGGCCAATGGCCTGGACAGCGGCATCCCCTTGGGCGTGCCGGGCGCGATACTCTCAAGCGGGCTGATCATGCCGCTCAATATCGCAGTAGGCCTTGTGGTCGCCTGCACGATGTACATATTCTACGCGCTCTTTCGCAAGGGCGGCTTGTAAGGAGGGATGGCCATGTTACAGCTATTGTATGAAAATCTGGAGCAGACGGTATCGGTCATCCTCTTTGGCATCGGCTTTGCCATCCTGCTGCTGCAGCGCAACCTGATCCGCAAGATCATTGGCCTGAATATCATGGACACAGCCGTCTACCTCTTCTTGGCCTCCATGGGCTATATTGAGGGCCGCAAGGCGCCCATCGTGGTGGATGGCATCCAGGATGTATCGGCCTATATCAACCCGATACCTGCCGGCCTGGTGCTGACGGGCATCGTGGTCTCGGTCAGCTTTACAGGCATCATGCTGGCGCTGACGGTGCGGCTCTATCGCCGCTACCGCACGCTCGACATCGATCAGATCGCCCTGATGGCCAAGGGGGAAAGCGCCTGATGACACTTGTGCACAATTTCCCCTTCTTCTCCATCCTGCTGCTGATGGTCTCCGGCATCGTCACCTCGGTGCTGAAGCCCCGCGCCGCCCATATCCTCACCCTGATGGCGACGGCGGCTGTTGTGGTGCTCAGCGCCTTCACGCTGCGGCTGACGCTGTCGCTTGACAATGCCTACCCCTACATGATGGGCCACTTCCCCGCCCCCTGGGGCAATGAGATACGCATCGGCCGCCTGGAGGCGCTGATGGCCACCGGCTTTTCCGCCGTGGTGCTGCTGAGCCTGACGGCCGGCCTCTTCCATTCCCCCGCCTTTGTCAGCCGCCAGAAGCTCAACCTCTACTGCATCATGGCGCTGCTGGCCCAGGCCGCCACGCTGGTGATGGTCTACACC
>CAKTTM010000175.1 GCA_934615145.1 uncultured Clostridia bacterium
GGCATATTGCTCCTCCAGCCAGCTTAGCTCCCTGGCCCTGCCAACAAACATCGCCCCACCTCCCCAGGCAGATTATATCACAGAATCACGATTCGGTGAATCATACCTCACCGAATCGTGCTTCACCTCATGCTGGCACCATACAGAAAACCGCGGCCCCGCCGCGGTTTTCCTGACCCTTCCTACTCCAGCCTGATGCCGTAGAGGAAATTGTTGTCCTTGTCCTTGGTGCCGATCACCAGCACATCGTTGTAGACGGCCGGGCTGGCTTCCACGCTGCCCTCGATGTCCAGCGTGTGCAGCACGCTGCCCGTCCTGCCATCCAGCAGGGTCAGCAGGCCCTTTTCATCCGCCTGGATGACATAGGCGTCGCCCGCGCTGGTGTAGACGGCCACTGGGGAGGAGATGCTCTGGCTGCCCAGCTCATAGCGCCAGACTTCGGCGCCTGTCTTTTTGTTGAGTGCTATCATCGTGGCCGTCTTACCGTCTGAGGTGTTGTTGACGGTGAAGATGACCAGCTCGCTGATGGCCTTCTCGCCCACGATCGGGCTGGCCTTGACGCCGCCGCGCTCCTTGTCGTCAAACTTGGCGGGCACCTCCACCTTCCACAACTCAGCGCCGGTCAGGGCGTCCAGGCGGCGTATCAGCGCCGTGCCTGCGCGCCTGGTGCGGGTGAAGACCGTGGTACCAGTGTAGAGGCCCAGGCTGCCATCCTCATCAAAGCCAAGGGCAGGGGTGGCATCCGTGTTGTCACCGGTGTCAAAGGCCCAGACCGCCTTCATCGTATCGGTATCGATGGCGCGCATGATGCCCTGGCGGTCGACCACATAGGCGTACTTGTCATACATCGCCACGCTGGCCTCCAGCGCCACCGACATGTCAGCCTGGTTGCCCTTACTGCGCAGATAGGTGATCTCGGGTGAAATCGCGATCGTCTTGGTGTCCAGGAAGTCAAACTTGGTGTTCAGCGCGATCGTGTACAGCAGGCCGTTCTCGCCGCCGACAATGAGGCTGGAGGTATTGTAGTCAAACAGCGCGGTGCCATCAAAGGCGCCGTTGGTGGAGTACTGCACCTGGCTCTTGGTCTTGCGGCCGTTGAGGAAATAGAGCTCCTTCTGGTCGATCAGGCTGTAGATGTGCAGGCCGATGGGGCCGGTCTTGCCCGGCAGCTTGGAGGCCGCCTGGCCAAAGGCGATCATGGGCTGGCCAGCGGTATCCACCGCTACCGAGCCGCGCAGCGGGTAGCCCACATCGATGGGATCGCGCGTGGCCACGCCGTCGTTTAGGTCAAAGAAGTAAACCTTGCCGTCCTGGGCCGCGGCGATGACTTCTTTAAGCGCGGTGACATCCCGCTTTTCAGGCACCAGGTTCATCATGGGCCGCAGGTCCTTAGCCCACTTGATGATGGCCGGCTGGCCCGTCCAGCCCAGGCCGTAGAGCGTACCATCAGCTGTCCTCAGACTGCCCAGCGGCGCCTTCCACAGCACGCTCATCTGCTTGAGCGGCATATCGGCCGTGCCAAAGGCGGCATTGCCACGGAAGGCATCGTTGCGGAAGGTGAACACGCCGCCGTCATAGTTGACATAGAGCCCGCGGTCCGCGCCCGGAGGCGGCATGTTGATGGGCGTCTGGCGCGTTAGCTCGTTGACGCGCTTGGCCTTCTGGTAGACGGTCTCTGTCAGCTTGAGATCCTTGGGCGCCTGCTTGTCAGCGGCGGTCAAGGTCAGGCGCGGCATGGGCGTGCTGGTGGGCGGGGGCTCCTGGGTCACAGGCAGGGGCTCGGCAGTTGCCGGCAGCTCCACGGGCGCCAGGTCGTCTGGCACATAGACATCCTCGGCGGAGATCACCTCGTCCTGGGAGGGATCATAATAATCCGCCGGGTCGATGATCTCGTCAGGCAGCCCCTCCACCATGGGGGCTTCTGCCACAGGCGCCTCCTGCGGCGCGGGGGTGATCACCGTCACCGGCGCCACCACCGCCTGCTGGGCAGGCGCCGGGGTCTGTATGATCAACTGGGGGGTGGATACATCCTGGGCGGGCTCCACCACCTCAAAGCCTTCGGCCACCGGCTCGCCTACAGGCTCTACGACCGTATCTTCCACCGGCTCGCCCAGCGGCGCCAGCGTGGCCAGCGGCAGCACGGCGTCCGCCTGTGGTGCCAGGGTGGGCAGCGGCTCCAGCGTAGGCACGATGGTGGGCACCAGGGTGGGTGCCGGCGTGGGCAGGCTGACAGCAAAGCTGATGGTCTTGTCCGAATCGTACCAGGTTTCATTCCGCAGCATGCCGGCGCGCAGCGTGCCGCTCATGGGCTGGTCAAAGACCACCGAAATGGTCCACACCGTGCGCTCCTGATCCACGGCGCTCTGCGCGCCCTTGACCTCGGTGCCCTGGTCATCCACCATGCGCACGCCATCGATGGGGCCATCGGCGGTGAAGGTAAAGACGGTCTTGATGCCGGTGTAGCTCTGCTGCAGCGGCGTCTCAAACTTGATCAGCTTGGGCGCTTCTTCTTTCTTCAGGCCCACCAGGCCCATGGCGCCGTCCACCACGGTGCTCACGCCGCCGAGCAGCGTGCCCATGATGCCGCCCTGATCCTTGGGCACCAGGAAGTACAGCAGCGCCGCTACGATCAGTATCAGCGCCAGGCCCAGCGCCAGCAGCTTGGGCCACAGGCGGGGCACATCGTAGTCCTCATCATATTCGCCGTTCTGGGGCGGGTAGCGGTCATAGTCGTAGGTATTGGGCACCTCGCGGCGCGGCGGCAGGCTGCTTTGCGGGCTCAGCGGCAGCGGCGCCCGCTCGTCATCGGGCTGGTAGGCAGGCCGCTGCGGCGCCGGCTGCACAGCAGGGCCGCGGTCGTGCCGCTGGCTGCGCCTGCGGCGCGGCTGCTCGGCACTGGGTCTGTAATTGGCATAAGGATCTTGTGACATGCTTGCTCCCTTCACCCGCGCGGCGCGCCGGCTCAGAACTCGGTCTTCTGCTCGATATAGGCCTTGAGCTGGTCGATGGGGATGCGCTCCTGCGCCATGCTGTCGCGGTCACGCACGGTGACGGTGCCGGTCTCTTCGGTCTCAAAGTCCACCGTGATGCACAGCGGTGTGCCGATCTCATCCTGCCTGCGGTAGCGCTTGCCGATGGATCCGGACTCATCATAGTCGATCATGAAGTGGCGGCTCAGCTGCTCATAGAGTTGGCCCGCAGCCTCGCCCAGCTTGTTCTTCTGCAGCGGCAGCACGGCTGCCTTGTAGGGCGCCAGCGCCGGGTGCAGGCGCAGCACCACGCGGCTGTCGTTTTCCAGCTGCTCTTCTTCGTAGGCATTGCACAAAAAGGCCAGCGCCACGCGGTCAGCGCCCAGTGAGGGCTCCACCACATAGGGGATGAAGCGCTCATTGGTGATGGGGTCGATATACTCCATGTTTTCGCCGCTGGTGGCCTGGTGGGCCTTGAGGTCAAAGTCGGTGCGGTCGGCAATGCCCCACAGCTCGCCCCAGCCAAAGGGGAAGAGGTACTCAAAGTCAGTGGTGGCCTTGCTGTAATGGCTCAGCTCCTCCGGCTTGTGATCGCGCAGGCGCAGCCGCTCGGGCCTGATCCCCAGGTTCAGCAGCCAGTCGTGGCAAAAGCCGCGCCAATACTCAAACCACTCCAGGTCCTCGCCCGGCTTGCAGAAAAATTCCATCTCCATCTGCTCAAACTCCCGCGTGCGGAAGGTGAAGTTGCCCGGCGTGATCTCATTTCTAAATGACTTGCCGATCTGGCACACACCCATGGGCAGCTTGCGGCGGGTGGCGCGCATGATGTTTTTGAAGTTGACAAAGATGCCCTGGGCGGTCTCCGGCCGCAAATAGATCTCCGTAGCGGCTTCCTCTGTGACGCCCTGATGGGTCTTGAACATCATATTGAACTTGCGAATGGCGGTGAAATCCCGCTTGCCGCAGCTGGGGCAGGGGATCTGATGGTCGGCGATGTGCTGGCTCATCTGCTCGTTGCTCCAGCCATCGGCCTGCACGGCCTCGCCCTGCGCCTTGGCAAAGTCCTCGATCAGCTGGTCAGCGCGGAAGCGCGCCTTGCAGGCCTTGCAGTCCATCAGCGGGTCGTTGAAGTTGCCCACATGGCCGCTGGCCACCCAAACCTGGCGGTTCATCAGAATCGCGCTGTCCAGGCCCACATTGGTCTTGGACTCCTGCACGAACTTCTTCCACCAGGCCTTTTTGACATTGTTCTTGAACTCAACGCCCAGCGGTCCATAGTCCCAGGTATTGGCCAGGCCGCCGTATATCTCCGAGCCCGCAAAGATGAAGCCGCGCACCTTGCACAGCGCGACCAATTTATCCATCGTCAAGTCAGCCGACATCCTCAAACCCTCCCACTTCTTCATCGCTCATCATAAGGGCGAAGTGGCTCCTTGTCAAGAAATGGGCGGGTTTTGAGCGCCTGTGGCTGTAGGTTTGTCAAACATGTTGGACAGTGTGTTTAG
>CAKTTM010000176.1 GCA_934615145.1 uncultured Clostridia bacterium
TGGGCGGTGACTATGGCGAGGACACCGACAGCGCCATCGCCTGCTTTGAAAAGATGCCAGCGCTCAGCGCCCCTGAAGGCGTGTATGCCGTCATCGGCAACCACGATCACATGGGCAGCCCGGAGGCCTTTGACAGGCTGCTGGCAGGCATGCGGGATAAGGGCATCCAGCCGCTTCTGAATGCGGCACAGCTGATCCATCGAGGTGAGGACAGCCTCTGCCTGTGCGCTGTTGACGATATCAAGCAGGGTCGGCCAGACTTTGCCCCCATCAAAGAGAGCGCGGCGCGCTCTGACTTTGTCATTTTCGCGCCGCACTCGCCGGATGTTTTTCCGCTGGCTTTTGAAGAGCCTGGTTTTCGATTTGATTTGGGCCTGGCCGGCCATACCCACGGCGGGCAATTGGTGCTATTTGGCAGCAGCCTGCACTCCTCCAGCCGCTATGGCGATCGCTATCGCGCCGGGTGGTATGAGGAGCAGGGAAGCCAGCTGATGGTCTCACAGGGCGTGGGCTGCTCACTGCTGCCCATCCGCATCGGCACCAGGGCACAGATTCACCTAATTACCCTCAGGCATAAAGCATAGATCAGACTAGCCGCAGCGCGGGATCTGCGTTGAGGCTCATATCCGCTAGTTCGCCTTTCTCAAGCCTGATGAAGGCGGCAGCCCCTATCATGGCGGCATTGTCGCCGCAGTATTTCAGCTCTGGCATACACAGCTCATAGCCACGCTCACCGCACAGCGCCTGCATGCGCTGGCGCAGCAGCTGATTGGCGGATACGCCGCCAGCCAGCGCGATGCGCCTGTCCCCGGTCTGCGCCATCGCCACCATGGCCTTATCGCATAGCTGCGAGACCACTGCCTCGCGAAAGCTTGCGGCCAGATCAGCCACAGGCAGGGCCACGCCACGCTGATTCAGGCCGTGGCAGAGGTTGATGAAAGCGGTCTTGAGTCCGGAAAAGCTGTAGTCAAGCGGATTGGCGGTGTGCGGGCGGGGCAATACGTAGGCAGCCGGATTACCCTGCTGCCCAATCTCATCGAGCCTCGGCCCGCCCGGATAGGGCAGGCCCAGCACCCTTGCCGCCTTGTCAAAGGCTTCCCCCGCTGCGTCATCCTGCGTGCAGCCCAGCAGCGTATAGCTGCTGTCCTCCTCCACCCTGAGCAGGTGGCTGTGGCCGCCTGAGACCACCAGGCAGAGATAGGGTGGCTGCTGATCTGGGGTGCCTAGATAGTTAGCGCAGATGTGGCCTTCGATGTGATTGACCGCGATCAGCGGCAGGCCGCGCGCAAGGGCCAGCCCCTTGGCATAGCTGACACCCACCAGCAGCGCGCCCACCAAGCCCGGCCCCTGCGTGACTGCAATCGCATCGATGTCGCTCAGGCTGAGTCCGGCGTCCTGCAGTGAGGCTTTGACCACCAGGTCTATCTTCTCCACATGGGCGCGGCTGGCGATCTCCGGTACCACGCCACCAAAGACGGTATGCAGATCGATCTGTGAATAGACTGTGTTTGACAGCATGCGCCTGCCATCTTCGATCACGGCAGCCGCAGTCTCATCGCAGGAGGTCTCAATGGCCAGTATCCTGACCCCTTGGCGCCCTAAGAGTGCCACGGCCTGGCGTCTGGCTCTGTCCATATAGCTCATTGCTTCCCCTTCTTGTCGGCCTGGCGCAGGCCAAAGGCGGCCAGGGGCAGCAGCAGGAGCACGAAGGCATTCTCTTTGAGCAGGTCAAGGCCATAGGACACAAAGAAGGGCTGGGGCATCAGCTGCATCAGCAGATCGCGCTGAGGATCCAGCAGCCAGAGCTCATTGCGGAAGAGCAGGCGGTGAACCATCACAAAGGTGGAGTCAAAGTCCACAAGGGCCCAAATGATGACCGCGCCCAAGAGCACAAACAGCATCAACCCAGCCCAGCGCAGCGAGCGCTCAGGCTTGACAAGTCCAAGTAACTCAGGCTTTGCCTTGCGCAGCACAAAGAATATAACCAAGCCTGCCGCGATCAAGGCAAGCGTGATGTAGCGCAGCGTCTTTGCGATCATGATCAGATGCTGTATGTCGCTTAAATGCTGCAGCTCATCGGCTGAAAAGGCATCCCCTTCGCCATGATCGCGGGTAACAGTGATCTGCGCACTGGGCAGCTTGCCATCCAGATAGCCCGTGATGGCACCGGCCAATGCCGGATAGTCGCTGTCCGGCACCCCGGAGGCCGATGTATCTGCATAGGCGATGAACTTCTCAGTCATCCGCCGCTGATCGACGGCCTTGGCGCTGACGGCGCTGATCAGGTAGACGATCAACGCGAAGCCAATCAGCGCTGCCAGCAGCGCGCGCAGCAGAGCAGCAGAGCGCCGCATCACTGCATCTTCAGGTAGGCCGTGATGAAGCCGTCTAGGTTGCCATCCATCACGTCATCGATGTTGCCGGATTCAAAGCCTGTGCGGTGATCCTTGACCATGGTGTAGGGCTGGAAAACATAGGAGCGTATCTGGCTGCCCCACTCAATCTTCTTCATCTCACCCTTGATGTCTGCCATGTGCTCTTCCTTTTCGCGCTCGCGCAGCTCAAGCAGGCGGGAGCGCAGCATGCGCAGCGCCATCTCGCGGTTTTGCATCTGGCTGCGCTCGTTCTGGCAGGCCACCACGATGCCAGTGGGGATATGCGTCATGCGCACGGCGGAGTCCGTCTTGTTGACATGCTGGCCACCAGCGCCCGTTGAGCGGTAGGTATCCACCCTCACATCTTCCATGTTGATCTCTATCTCACCGTCATTTTCCAGCACCGGCGCCACGTCCAGCGAGGAAAAGCTGGTATGCCGCCTGGCATTGGAGTCAAAGGGGCTGATGCGCACCAGGCGATGGACGCCCTTTTCGCCGCGCAGGTAGCCATAGGCATTGTCGCCCGCCACCTCAAAGGTGGCGGACTTGGTGCCGGCCTCGTCACCGGGCAGATAGTCAAGCACCGTCACCTTGAAGCCCGCCCGCTCACAATAGCGCGTGTACATGCGGTAGAGCATCTGTGTCCAGTCCTGTGCCTCGGTGCCGCCGGCGCCCGCGTGCAGGGACAGGATGGCGTTTGAGCTGTCATAGTCGCCGCGCATCAGCGTCTCCAGCGCCAAAGCCTCCACCTGATGGCCCAAACGCTGCAGCGCTTCGCCGGCCTCGTCGGCCATGGCCTGGTCATCCTCGCCGTCAGCCAGCTCCATCATGATCTCCACCTCGTCGCAGGCGGCGACAAGCTCCTGATAGTGCTTGATCTTTGTCTCATGTGAGGCGATTTTCTGATTGACCGCCTTGGATCTGTCCAGGTCGTCCCAGAAGCCGGGGGCACCCATCTCTTCATGCAGCTCCACCAGCTCCTGCTGCAGCCGCTCGATGTGCAGGCCCTCGCCCACCTCTATCAGCCGCTCGCGCTGAGCGGCCAGGTCTTCACGATATTGCACCAGTTCTACGATCATCTATTTACTCCCGCTCAGGCCTCTGCGCCCTGATTCCTGCCGTGGCAGTTTTTGTACTTCTTGCCGCTGCCGCAGGGGCAGGGGCTGTTGCGGCCCACCTTGTCACCCGTCTTCACCGGGGTAGCGGCGGCGCGCAGCTGGGGTGCTGCGTCGCCGGCGCCAAAGGCCTGCGTCGGCCTGGCCACCTCTTTGCGCTCCGGCGCCTTTTCTATGCGCAGCTGGCACAGATGGCGTATGGTATCCTCCTGTATCAGGCGGATCATCTCGTCAAACATGTCATAGCTTTCCAGCTTGTACTCATTGACGGGATCACGCTGGGCATAGGCGCGCAGGCCGATGCCGTCGCGCAGCTGATCCATGGCGTCGATATGGTCCATCCAGCGTGTATCCACCGCGCGCAGCAGTATGTTGCGCTCCAGCTCGCGCATGTCGATGCCAAGCGCAGTGATCTGCTCCTCCCGCTCCTGGTAAAAGCTTTCGGCCGTCTTCTTGAGGAAGGCCTCCATGCCCTCACGGTCAAAGCCGCGGATGGCGTCCAGGTTGAGCTTGATAGCACCCACAGGGATGCTCAGGCGCTCCACATAGTCGCTCAGGCCCACGATGTCCCAGTCCTTGTTTTCCCCTGCGCAGAAGCGAGTCACCGCTTCAGCCAGCAGCTTTTCATTCATGCCCTGCACATAGCTGCGCATGTCTTCGCCCTCCAGCACCTGGCGGCGCTGGGCGTAGATCAGCTCACGCTGCTGGTTCATGACATCGTCATAGCGCAGCACGGACTTTCGGATTTCGAAGTTGCGGCTCTCGATGCGCTTTTGCGCGTTCTCGATCTGCTTGGTCAGCAGCCCTGCCTCCAGCGGTACATCCTCCTCCATGCCAAGCCGGGCGATCAGCGGCTGTATCCGCTCGCCGCCAAACAGGCGCATCAGGTCATCCTCAAGCGATATGAAGAACTGTGATGAACCAGGGTCACCCTGGCGGCCAGCGCGGC
>CAKTTM010000177.1 GCA_934615145.1 uncultured Clostridia bacterium
CGAGCCGGACAACTGGGCCCTGGCCGCCAACAACGAGAACTTCCGCAAGTCCCTCTTCTTCGGACTGGACCGCGTCAAGGCCAGCCTGCCGGTGGAGCCGGACAACCCCGAGGCCATCATGCTCTACACCATCACGCCGCACAGCTTTGTGGACTACAATGGCCAGGACTACGCTAAGATGGGCGATCTGGCCAAATGGAGCGAGCTGGGCAAGGATGCCTTCAACCCCGAGCTGGCCAAGGAATATGCCGCCAAGGCCAAGGAAGAGCTGACGGCCGCCGGCGCCAAGTTCCCCGTCGTGGTGATGACCAGCTACAACCCCTCACTGACCACCTGGGGCGAGCAGGTCGTCATCATCGAGCAGCAGCTGGAAGAACTGCTGGGCACCGACTACATCGATGTGCAGATCATGCCCGGCCCGACCACCGGCTTCCTGTCTGCCATTCGCCGCAGCGGCAACTATGCCTTCATGGATGTCAACTGGGGCCCGGACTATGCCGATCCCGAGACCTATACCGAGCCCTTTGCCCCTGGCAACAACTACAGCTTCCTGGACAACATGACCCAGGTGGACGAGAGCGGCAAGACCCTGCACGAGGTGCACTGGGCGCTGGTGGAAGAGGCCAAGGCCATCACCGATGACATCGAGGCCCGCTACCTGGCCTTTGCCAAGGCCGAGGCATACCTGATCGAGCACGCCCTGGTCATTCCCTTTGGCTACGCCAATGGCGGCTACACCGCAAGCCGCCTTGATCCCTTCGAGGGGCAGTACGCGCCCTTTGGCATCTCCATCGACCGCTTCAAGGGCCAGCACCTGCTGGAGAAGCCCATGAACACCGAGCAGTACTTTGACGCGCAGGACGCCTGGGAAGAGGCGCGTGCCAACCTGGCCAACTGATAGCAACCAACTGACAAATAGATTTCCATGTGGGGCTGCGTCCGCATGACGCAGCCCCACTTCGTACCAATCTCAATCCTTATCGCATCGTCGCGGTTGGTCTTTTGAGCCGACGCCATGTCGCTGCTCGCTTCGCGTAGCGCATGCTACGCTACAGCTCGACTGCTCCTCGCGTCGACGCAAAATACCTGCCCGCTTGGGATGCAATAACGATTTCGCTTGGTATACAACTATGAAAGGGGGAGAGGCATTGCTCAAGTATGTGGGAAAACGCCTGCTGGCCTCTCTGCTGACGCTGCTGATCATCCTCACCCTGGTCTTCGTGCTGATGCGCCAGATGCCCATCGAGGGCTACTTTGACAGCTTTGACAAGGTGGATCAGGCGGTGGTGGAGGCAAAGCTGCAGCAGCTGGGCCTGCGCGACCCCATCTGGGTGCAGCTGGGCAAGTTCTACGGGCAGATATTCAGAGGGGATCTGGGCCTGTCCAACCGCTACAGCGTGGGCGTGCCGGTGGGGCAGATCATCGCCAACAAGGCGCCCATCTCCATCCAGATGGGGGTGCTGTCCATGGCGCTGTCGCTGCTGCTGGGCATTCCGCTGGGGGCCAAGATGGCGCGCAGCCAGTCCAGGATATGGGACAAGCTGGGCACCGGATTCATCGTCTTTATCAACGCGGTGCCAGCGGCTGTCTACTATATTTATATGCAGAGCTTTGGCAGCCGCCTGATGAACATCCCCATGCTCTTTGACCCAAAGAATCCACTCAGCTGGGCGCTGCCGGTGTTTTCGATGTCGCTGGGCTCCATCGCCTACTACGCGATGTGGCTCAGGCGCTATATGGTCGACGAGCTCAACAAGGACTATGTCAAGCTGGCCCGCGCCAAGGGCGTCAACAGCCGCGATATCACCATGGGGCATGTCTTCCGCAATGCCTTTGTGCCCATGATACAGTACATCCCCTCCTCGCTGCTGTTTACCATCTCCGGCTCCATCTATATCGAGTCGCTCTATTCCATCCCCGGCATGGGCGGCCTGCTGGTGGATGTCATCACCCGCCAGGACAATACCATGGTGCAGGCCTTGGTGATGATATACGCCTGCATCGGCATCGTGGGCATGCTGCTGGGCGATCTGCTAATGGTGCTGATCGATCCGCGCATCACCTTCGCCAAGAAAGAGGGGGTGCGCTGATGAGCAACCGCAAAGAAGAGCGGCTGTATCAGGGCCTGGAGCAGGCCGCAAGCGCCGCGCCCTTTGACTTCGCGCCCTACTCCGAGCGCGAGGCCGAGCGCACCGGCTTTTCCGACTATGCCTACTGGGGAAGCACCATCAAGGTGTTCTTGAAAAACCGCACAGCGGCAGCCCTGCTGATGGTGCTGGCGCTGCTGGTGCTCTTTACCTTTCTGCAGCCCCTGCTGCCCTATCAGTGGGAGGCCACGCGCGTCATCAATCACCCCATCACCGGCATGCAGATGAGCAATATATCGCCCGGCCTCTCCAACCTGAGCTACATGGTGCCCTCGGGCACCCAGCTGGTCGTCACCCGCTGGGAGAACAGCGAATGGAGCGCGGTGAGCAATGTGCAGGCCACGCTGCGCGCCCGCCAGCCCTTCACGGTGGAGCAATACGGCAGCGACTGGGTCAAGGTCAGCTTTGAGGGGCGGCAGGGCTATGTGAAGAACGACTTCACCACCAAGCTGCGCCTGCCGGAGGATCCCGGCGCCACCCCCTATGAGAGCCGCAGCAATTTCCCGGTGCAGCTGTATTTGAGCCCCATGGACTATACCAATCAGGGCAGGGAGCTGTTTGCCAAGACTGCCATGCTCACGCTGACGGAAGATGGCAGCCGCGCGCTGACCCGGCAGGACACGCCGCTGCGCCTGCTGCCCGACACCCGGCCCTTCCTCTTTGGCACCAACAACACCGGGCAGGATCTGTGGAGCCTGGTGTGGTCGGGCACCCGCACCAGCCTGTTCATCGGCTTCATCGTGGCCCTGATCGAGGCCGCGGTGGGCATCCTGGTGGGCGTGCTGTGGGGCTATGTGCGCAGGCTGGATCGTATCCTGACCGAAATCTACAATGTCATCAACAACATCCCCACCACCATCGTGCTCATCCTCTTTGCCTATATCATGCGGCCGGGCATCCAGACGCTGATATTTGCCATGTCCATCACCGGCTGGGTGGCGATGGCGCGCTTCATCCGCAACCAGATCGTCATCATCCGCGACCGGGATTATAACCTGGCCTCCCGCTGCCTGGGCACGGGCACGCTGCGCATCATCACGCGCAACCTGCTGCCCTATTTGGTGTCGGTCATCATGCTGCGCATGGCCCTGGCCATCCCCGGCGCCATCGGCAGCGAGGTCTTCATCACCTACATCGGCCTGGGCCTGCCGGTCTCCATCCCCAGCCTGGGCAACCTGATCACCGTGGGGCGCAAGCTGGTCTCCACCCCCCAGGCCTATCAGCTGCTCTTTCCCACCATCGTGCTGTCGATCGTGACCATCTCCTTCTATATCATCGGCAACGCCTTCGCGGACGCGGCCGACCCCAGAAACCATGTATGAGGAGGGCGCGATGAACCAAGAGATACTGAAGGTGGAGAACCTTAATGTCATGTTCAGCCTGCGCGGCAGGCGGCTGCACGCCATCCGCGATGTGTCGCTGTCGGTCAACCAGGGCGAGAGCCTGGCCATCGTGGGCGAGTCTGGCTCGGGCAAGTCGGTGCTGTGCAAGACCTTCATGGGCCTGCTCGACCAGAACGGCTGGGTGGATTCGGGCAGCATCCGCTTTGAGGACAAGGAGCTGGCGCAATACAAGACCGAGAAGGAATGGCTCACCATCCGCGGCCGCAAGATCGCCATGGTGCTGCAAGATCCTCTGACCAGCCTAAACCCGCTCAAATCCATCGGCCGCCAGATCGGCGAGGCGCTGCAGCTGCACCAGGGGCTCAAGGGCGAGGCCGCCCGACAGCGCATCATGGAGGTGCTGCTGGATGTGGGCATCGAAGAGCCCGAGCGCCGCATGAAGCAGTACCCGCACGAGTTCTCCGGCGGCATGCGACAGCGGGTGGTCATCGCCATCGCCATCGCCTGCCAGCCGCAGATATTGATCTGTGACGAGCCGACGACGGCGCTGGATGTCACCATCCAGGCGCAGATACTGCAGTTGATCCGCAAGCTGAAGGAAAAGTATCGCCTGACCACCATCTATATCACCCACGACCTGGGCGTGGTGGCCAATGTGGCCGACCGCATCGCCGTCATGTACGCGGGGGATATCGTGGAGATCGGCACCTGCCAGGAGATATTCTTCTCGCCCCGCCATCCCTATACCTGGGCGCTGCTGAGCTCCCTGCCGCAGCTGGGCCGCAAGGGGGAGGAGCTGTACGCCATCCGCGGCACGCCGCCCAATCTCTTCAACGAGGTCATCGGCGACGCCTTTGCGCCGCGCAATCCCCACGCGCTCAACATCGATTACGATGAGCGCCCGCCCTATTTCGACGTCAGCCCCACCCACAGGGTGCGCAG
>CAKTTM010000178.1 GCA_934615145.1 uncultured Clostridia bacterium
GGTTACCGGAGTCCCAAGTTGCGAACATGATTTGACAGTACCCAGAAGTGTTGATTTTGTTGATGATTTCGGGTGTTCAGGGAACACTAATTTAATCCTGATAACACACAAGGCGGCCATCCCTCGGGGTGGCCGCCTTGTGAATGTTCGTATGGACTTACAGTTTGGCCTCCTGGCCGGAGCGATGGGCGCGATAGGCGGCGTCCATCAGTTGGGTCAGGGCCACCGCGGGGGCCAGGCCAAAGTCGCTGAGCGTATCGGACTGGGGCTCACCGGCCTGTATCGCTGCCACCCACAGGTGCAGGGGCGAGGGCCGGGCCGCGGGCAGATCGGTGATCGCCACCCATTTGCCACCGGTCTCCTCACTGGCCCAGCTGAGGCCCTCACGCAGCTGCAGGCTGCCCTGCGTGCCGCTGATGTCCAGCGTATAGGGGTCATGACTGGCCACAAAGCCGGTCTCGCTGACGCCGATGGTGCCATTCTCAAAGCGCAGCAGGCTGACGGCGTTGTCCTCCACCGGCTTGCCTGTCAGCGTGGTGAAGGCCGACTGCGCCGACAGCGGGCTGCCCAGCAGCCAGGGCAGTGTGTACATGGGGTGGGCGCCCAGATCGATCATGGCGCCGCCGCCGCAGACAGACTCATCAAAGAAGTGATCGGGCAGCCAGCCTGCCACCGCGCCGTTGTGCACATTGCGCACGCGGGCATAGCCTATTTGGCCCAGCTTGCCCTCCTTGACGATCTCACGGGCCTTCATGATCTCCGGCCGGCACAGATGGGGGAAGGAGATGGCAAAGCAGACGCCGCTGCTCTGGATGGCCTCCTGGGCTTTTGCCGCGTCTTCAGGCGAAATGGTCAGCACCTTTTCGGTGAAAATATGCTTCCGGGCGGCCGCCGCTTTGAGCAGCAGCTGCGGGTGCAGGCTAGTCTGTGAGGTCAGCTGCACCGCCTGGATCTCCGGGTCAGCCAGCAGCTTGTCCACATCCGGCTCAAAGGCACAGTTAAGCTCCTTGGCCAGCTGTTCGCCGCGGGCCTTGTCATCGTCCCAGACGGCCTTGACCTGCACGCCGGGGATGGCCTGCAGTTCCTTGGCGTAGCCCTCGGCATGCACATGCCAGCCACTGAGCACTGCGATATTCAACATGGATAATACCTCCTGATTGTATTGCTTGCTATAGTCTACCCTTTGATGCCGCCGCGCGCAACCCCGCGGATGATCTGTTTGCGCGCAAAGAGGAAGAGTATGATCATCGGCAGCACCACCACGGCGGAGGCCGCCATCAGCAGCTCATCATTGGCGCCGGCCTCGGTAGTAAAGGAGAAGAGGCCAAACGGCAGCGTGCGGTTGATATCCCGCTTGATGACCAGCAGCGGCCACATGAAGCTGTTCCAGGAGGCCATGGCGTTGAGCAGCACGATGGTCACCAGCGAGGGCCGGGCGATTGGCACCATCACCTTCCACAGGTAGCGCCAGTTGGTGCAGCCGTCCACCCTGGCCGACCAATAAAGGCCATCGGGGATGGACAGGAAGAAGTTGCGCAGGATATAGGTGTAGAAGATGCTGCTGGTAAAGGGCAGGATCAGCGCCGGGATGGTATCGATCAGGCCCACTTTGGCGATGGTCTGGTAGTTGGTGATCACCAGCATTTCAAAGGGCACCATCATCATCGACAGCAGGAGGGAAAAGAGTATCTCGCGGCCGGGGAACTTGAGCCTGGAGAAGGCGAAGGCCGCCAGCACCGTGGTGCTGCCCGTCAGCAGCACGCTGGAGCCGGTGGTCAGCAATGAGTTGATGAAGTAGCGGCCAAAGGGAGCCGTCTCAAAGGCTTTGAAGAAATTCTGCAGATTGGTCCAGTCCCGCGGCGACATGGTGGGGGGGAAGAGCGACATCTCGCCCCTGGTCTTGAAGGCCGAGGCGATCATCCAGTAAAAGGGGAAGACCATGATCAGGGCTCCTACGCTGAGCACCAGGTAACGCAGCGCGCGGCCGCTGAGCTGCAAGGTGCGGTGCGAGTGGTTGAGCCACAGGCCCAGCGCTGCCAGCAGCAGCCCGCTGAGGGCCATCCCCAGGTGCAGCGCGCCCTGATCGCGCAGCAGGCTGCCGATAAAGGCTGCCAGCAGCAGCGCCAGCCCAGTCAGGTACAGCGCGGTGCCAAGCGGCTTGTTCTTCTGCCTTTTCAAGGCTGTGCCCCCCATCATGTGTAGTTCCACTTGCGCTGTATGTAGCGCTGCAGCATGGTGAACACAAATATCAGCAGGAAGAGCACGATGGCCGCCGCCGCCGCCCGTCCGTACTCCAGCGAGTCGCCCGGCATCACCTCGAAGATATAGTAGACCACGGTATACAGGTTCTTGGTGGGGCCCGGCTGCCCGTTAAAGAGCACCGTCACCTCGGTAAAGACCTTGAAGGCGGAGATGCTGTTGATGGTCAGCACCAGGCCCACGGTGGGCGCCAGCAGCGGCATGGTGATGCGCCTGAAGATGCGCAGCGCCTTGGCGCCGTCCACCCTTGCCACGGTGTAGTAGGTCTCGTCAATGTTCTGCAGGCCGCTGAGCAGCAGGATGATGGTAAAGGGCAGGCTGGACCATACGGCAAAGACCACCAGCACCGTCATCGAGTGGCTGGCCTGCTGCAGCCAGTTGATATTGCTCACGCCAAACAGCGACAGGATGGCGTTGAGCAGGCCGTGGCGGTAGTTGAACATCCAGCGCCAGACCAGGCCCACCGCCGTGATGGAGGTGACCATGGGCAAAAAGTAAGCCGTCTGAAAGAGCGCTGAAAAGCGCAGCTTTTGATTGAGCAGATAGGCGATGACGATGGCCAGCGTGGTGGAGATGGGCACGGTATACAGCACGAACAGCAGCGTGTTGCGCAGCCCCTGCAGAAAATAGTTGGTGGTGCCGGGGATGCCCTTTAAGACATAGTTATAGTTGCCCAGCCCCCAGCCTTCAAAGGAGCCATCCAGGCGGAAGCGCTCCTGAAAGCTCATGATGACCACCCGCACCACAGGATAGAGCGTAAAGACCAGCACCCCTGCCAGGAAGGGCAGCAGATAGTCCAGCGGCTCCAAGAGCTCAGTCACCCACACCCTGCCCTCGGCGTCCAGCCTGAACCACAGCAGCGTCAGCCCCAGTGCCAGCAGCAGCAGGACTACGCCCGCGATCAACAGCGCCTGATAGAAGTACATCAGCGCGTAATCATTGACGCTGGGGCTGAGCGTGCGCCGCACCTCGCCCAGATCCAGAGCGACAAGCCGCGCCTGCGCCTGGGCGCTGACATCTTGTATGACGACGTCCCGCCCACCTACGATGGCGGCATCGACGGCCGCCAGCAGCGCGGCATCGGGCAGGCGGTCGGGCAGGCTCTGGCGCAGGTTGTCGATCACCATGCCGACGATATCGTCCTGGCTGCTGCCCTGCTGCAGCATCTGGGCGATGCTGGTCTTCAGCCCGCGCTTCCTGACCGACTGGGTCTGATTGACGGCAGCCCGCAGCGCAGGATCCTCACTGGCGGATGTCATCAGGGCGCCCGCCGCGTCCAGGGCGCCCAGGTGCAGGCTGTCGATCAGCGCGGCATCGCGCACGCCCTGTGAGGCCTTTTCCAGCGCCTGGCGGCCGTAGAGCCCACCGGCCAGCAGTGCCAGCCCCAGGAGCGCGAATATCAGGATATGGGCGATGAAGCGCCTGTAGCCGATGCGCCTTGCCGGCTTTCGGAAGCGGACCAGCCTGCCCTCCTGCTTGGCGGTCATTGGTAGCGCCTCCCGCTTTGCAGGTCAAAGAAGAAGACGCCGCGGGGCTTCAGGCCCAGCCAGACGCTGTCGCCAGCCTTTAAATGGTGGTCAAAGGAGATATAGGCCCTGAACTCATGGCCGCCGTAGCTGAGGATGGCCATCTCTTCCTTGCCCATCTGATAGACGCTGAGCACCTTGGCCTGCAGGCGGTCATCCGCCGGGCCTTCTTCAACGATAAAGCTCTCGGCCCGGACGGACAGATTGATGGCGCTGCCCTCTGGCACCTTGTCGATGCCGGCAGGCTTGAAGCTCTCACCGCCCGCCATCACAAAGCGACCGCCCAACGCCTGGCCGGGCAGGTTGTTGATGGGCGGATTGCCCAGGAAATCGGCCACGAACTGATTGACAGGGTCGTTGTAAAGCTCCTGCGGCTGATCTTGCTGCTGCAGCAAGCCTTCCTTCATCAGCACGATGCGGTCGGAGATGCTCATCGCCTCCTCCTGATCGTGAGTGACAAAGACGGTGGTCACACCGGTCTGCTGCTGGATGCGGCGGATCTCCTCGCGCATCTCCAGGCGCAGGCGGGCGTCCAGGTTGCTAAGCGGCTCGTCCAGCAGCAGCAGGCGGCGGCGCTGGCCCAGGGCGCGCGCGATGGCCACGCGCTGCTGCTGGCCGCCGGAGAGCTCGCTGGGC
>CAKTTM010000179.1 GCA_934615145.1 uncultured Clostridia bacterium
CCCCAAGCCCGCGGCGACGCCCGATCACGACGATGATGATGACGATGACGACGATGATGACGATTCATCACGCGAGACCCCTAAGCCCGCAGAGACGCCCAAGCCTGCCGAAACGCCTAAGCCCGAGGAGACACCCAAACCCACCGAGACCCCTAAGCCCGCTGAGACCTCCGACCTGGATGATGACGATGACGACTGACGGGTCTGACTGACAAGCGCAACAGAAGAGGCGCGCCGCATCCCGCGGCGCGCCTCTTCATATCAGATGGTATCAGTTGGTATCAGTTGGCGTAGTTATGCTTGTTGACCAGCTCCACCCCGTCGATGGGGTCCATGATGCTGAGCATATGCTGGCGTAGGGCCAGGTTCTCCTCGTTGTTGGGGTAGTTGCGGATCAGTTGCTTGGTGGGCATGGGGAAGCGGTAGAAGGTCTCCACATTGCGCACGAACATCAGCACATTGGTGTCGCCGCCCAGCTGGTTTGCGATGCTGAAGGGCACGCCGTAGGCAAAGGGGCTGTTGATCTTCTCCGGATCCACCGTGGTGATGGTGTTGTAGCTGGGGAAGAAGTACAAAAACTCGCTGATGGGCTGTATCTTGTCGGTCTGACCATTGTAGTGGTACATATAGGTGACGGTCACATTGTCGCCATAAACATCCACATAGACCTCGCCCACGCTGTACATGTTGCCGCCCACCAGCTCAAAGGTCTGCCGGCCCTGTATCGTCAGGTCGATGGGGGTGAACATATACCACTGCTTGGTCATCTTCGGCGTCAGCACGCGGAACTGCGGGCCAAAGGAGGTCACGGTGTTGCGCGGGAAGATGGGGTTATCCCACTGCACCCAGCTGATTTCCTGTGTGGTCTTGTCGATGTACATGATCTGGGCGATGTAGAAGTTCTTGCGGTAGCCGCCCGCGGTGGTGACGCGGTAGCGGTAAGTGTTGATGGCGCCATTGCCCTCCAGCATCTTGTAGGCATGGGTGTTGAGGGTAAAGGGCGCGTCACCCTGCATCAGGGTAAACTGCAGCGTCTGCACCACATTCCTGTCCTTCTCGTCATAGACCTCCACCGTCACCTGCACATCGCCGGCGGTGGTGTTGGTGATGATCATGGCGGGCGCTTCGGGTGTGGTGGGGCCCAGGTGCACTTCCTTCATCAGCTCCACCTTGAGGGTGTCAGCGGCCAGGCCGCTGATCGGCGCCAGGCTGAATATCATCGCCAGCGCCAGGAACCAGGTTAACATGCGTTTCATGTCTTACAACTCCTTTTCTGTGGGGTGTTTGATCCTACATCCATATAACGACCCTGGGGGCACTTTTCATGCATGGGACAGGAATGCCTCACCTTAAAACCCGGCCAGGAAGCGGTCGGCATAGAGCGCGAAGAAGGCAGAGCCCTTGTGGAGTACTTCTTCATCGATGTCAAAGCGCGGGTGGTGATGGCCGTAGGTCAGGCCCTTTGCTTCATTGCGGATGCCGATGAAGACCATCATGCCCGGATAGACCGCCGTGTAGGCGCCAAAGTTCTCCGAGGCCAGTATCGGCGGGAAGTCCACAGGCCGCATCAGGCCAGTCTCCTTAAGCAGCGCCCTGACCTCGGCCACGGTCTGCGGGTCATTGTCCACAAAGGGCGAATCCGCCCTGATCTCCACCGTGGCATTGGCGCCATAGGCCTGGGCGGTGTGAGTGGCGATCTGCTTTATCAGCTCGCGCACTTTCAGCCTGCTGTCGTGGGAGAAGGTGCGCGTGCCGCCCCAGAGGCTGGCCGTCTGGGGGAAGATATTGCCCCTGGTGCCGGCCTCCAATTTACCGATATGCACCACGCAGGGCTCGATGGTCCTGATGAAGTTGGTGGGGATGGATGAGAGCGTCAGCGCCATCTGGCACAGCGGCTTGATGGGGTCGATGCTCTGATCGGGCCGGGAGGCATGGCCGCCCAGGCCCTCCACCGTGATGGTAAAGCCATCACAGGCCGCCATGGCCGGGCCCTGTATCAGCGCCATGTCGCCCGAGGGCACATCGGCCCAGACATGCGCAGCCAGCACCCGCTGCACGCCGCCCTCCTGCGCCAGATAGTCAAGGATGGGCTGCGCGCCGCCGCCCACCTCCTCGGCGGATTGAAAGCAGAAGTAGACGGTGCCCTGCAGCCTGTCCTGCGCCTCCTTGAGCAGCCGGGCCGCGCCCAGTAGCATGGCGGTATGCCCGTCGTGCCCGCAGGCATGCATCCGGCCGGGCGCTGTGGAGACATAGTCGGTCTGGTTCTCCTCGCTGATGGGCAGCGCGTCCATGTCGGCGCGGATGGCGATGCTGAGGCTTCCCTCACCCGCCTTGCCGCCCACCAGCTTGCCCACCACATCGTTGTCGGCCAGCCGCACATAGGGGATGCCGATGCGCTCCAGCTCGTCACAGACCGCCTGGGAGGTGCGCTTTTCCTCGAAGGAAAGCTCGGGATGGCGGTGAAAATCCCGCCTCAGCGCGATGATATGATCCTCATGGGCCTTTGCCTGACTGATATAATCCATGTCCGCCTCCGCTGCATCTTGATGCACTCAGTATACCCAGATAGTGAACACAAAGCCAGAAGTGGTTGACATCTTGTTCATGATTATGCTATATTTTGCCTGACAAAATAGGAAAGCGGGTGTGCTTGGACGCCGGGGTCGCTCTGCGCGAGGATGTGGCAAGACCCGCTTTGACTTGGTATCCAGAGAGGGAGGACAGGATGGACTATAACAAGATGAGCCTGGAGCTTTGCGAAAAGCACCGGGGCAAGCTGGAGGTCATCTCCAAGGTGCCCGTCACCAACCGTGACGAGCTGTCAACAGCCTATACCCCCGGCGTGGCCGAGCCCTGCCGCAAGATCGCGGCGGACAAGCACGAGGCCTATCGCTACACCATCAAGGGGCGCACGGTGGCGGTCGTTTCTGACGGCAGCGCGGTGCTGGGCCTGGGCGATATCGGCCCCGAGGCCGCCATGCCCGTGATGGAGGGCAAGGCGGTGCTGTTTAAGGCCTTTGGCGGCGTGGACGCCTTCCCCATCTGCCTGGACACCAAGGACACCGAGGAAATCATCAAGACCGTCAAGTACCTGGCCCCCACCTTTGGCGGCATCAACCTGGAGGATATCTCCGCCCCCCGCTGCTTTGAGATCGAGCGCAGGCTTAAGGAAGAGCTGGACATACCTGTCTTCCATGACGATCAGCATGGCACAGCCATCGTGGTGCTGGCAGGGCTGATCAATGCGCTGAAAGTGGTGGGCAAGGCCTGGGCAGACACCAGCTTTGTCATCAATGGCGCTGGCTCTGCTGGCATCTCCATCGCCAGGCTGCTGCTGCAGATGAATCCCAAGAACATCGTGATGGTCGACCGTGCGGGCGCCCTGGCGCCCGGCCTTGACTGGATGAACCCGGCGCAGGCCGACATGGCCAATCTCACCAATGTTAATAAGGAAGAGGGCAGCCTGGCCGATGTCATCAAGGGCAAGGATGTCTTCATCGGCGTCTCTGCCCCCGGCGTACTGAAATCCGAGATGGTCGCCACCATGGCCAAGGACGCCATCGTCTTTGCCATGGCCAACCCCACCCCCGAAATCATGCCCGATGAGGCCAAGGCGGGCGGCGCCCGCGTGGTGGCCACCGGCCGCAGCGACTATCCCAACCAGATCAACAATGTGCTGGTCTTCCCCGGCATCTTCAAGGGTGCCCTGATGGTGGAGGCCCGCGACATCACCGAAGAGATGAAGATCGCCGCCGCCCAGGCCATCGCGGCCCTATGCACAGACGAGGAACTCAAGGAAGACTATATCATCCCCAGCGCCTTTGACCTGCGCGTGGCAGACGCCGTCGCAGGCCAGGTGGCCAAGGTGGCCACCGAGCTTGGCATCGCGCGCAAGCCCCTGTAATCCCACGCACGCATCCGCACACAAGACAAGCCTGGACGACTGATGACTCCGCCAAGCCAAGGTAACAGGGCGCAACCATAGGCAGCGCCCGGTGAGAGAGGCTGCGCGTCGGCGCAAGTAGACCGGATTGTTTTTGTGCGCTCAATTTTCCTTGTTTCCAACCGGTCGGGGACCGGTAAAATCTACCCGGTGAAAGGAGCGACCCATGTCAGAATCCAATCCCAAAGGCGGCATCTGGAACTACAAGCTCTACGGACTATCCTTTCCCTACTTCCTGCTGATCACCATCGTGGTGCTTGGCGCAACCTTCCTGGGTGTTCTCCCTCAGGGCATGGCCGGCGCCTGGGCGCTGATGATCGTGCTGGGAGCCATCCTGCAGGAGATCGGTGACAAGACCCCGATTGTCAATAGCTACCTGGGCGGCGGCGCCATCGTGATCATCTTTGGCGTGGGCCTGATGGTCTACTTCGGCTTCTTCCCCGAGGCCGTGGTCAAGAATGTCAGCGACTTCTT